>JAEXXR010000479.1 GCA_023405705.1 Actinomycetes bacterium | reverse complement strand
CGGCGAGCGTCTCCAGGCGGGCGGTGCCGCCTGGGCGAAGCTCGCGCCCGGCGAGCTGCTCGCCGAGCAGTGGCGCCTCGCGCCGCCGACGTAGTCGCGCCTACGTCGCCGGCCCGCAGGAGGCGCGCACGATCAGCTCGGTGCGCAGCCGCGTCCGTCTGGCGGGGCCCTCGTCGCCGCGCAGGCGGGCGAGCAGGCGCGAGCCGACGACGCGGCCGAGCTCGGCGACCGGCTGGGCGACGACGGTGATCGGGGGGTCGACGAGCGTCGTCCATTCGAGCTCGTCGAAGGCGACCAGGGCGACGTCGCCGGGGATCGAGAGGCCGAGGTCGCGGATCGCGCGCACGGCGCCGGCGGTCATGAAGTTGTTGAGCGTGAACAGCGCGCGCGGGCGGTCGACCCGCTCCAGCAGCGCGCGCGCCGCCTCGTAGCCGCCGGCGCGTGTCGAGGGGCCGAACGAGATCAGCGAGGGGTCGGGCTCTATGCCGGCGTCGCGCAGCGCTCTGCGGTAGCCGCGCAGGCGCTCGGCGGTGGAGGAGATCTCCTCGGCGTCGCTGACGACGCCGATGCGGTCGTGGCCGAAGGCGATCAGGTGCTCGACCGCCTTGCGCGCGCCGCCGGAGTTGTCGACCAGCACGGTGTCGACCTGCAGGCCGCGGATCGCGCGGTCCATCAGCACGAGCGGCCGCCGGTCGCCCTCCAGCAGGCGCAGGTGGTGGCCGTCGTTGCCGCTCACCGGCGCGACGACGAGGCCGTCGACGAGCTGGGTGCGGAAGACGTCGACCGCTCGCCGCTCGCGTTCGAGGTCCTCGTCGCTGTTGGCGAGCAGGAGCGTGTAGCCCTCGTCCTCGACGACGTCGGCGAGGCCGCGCGCGGCGGCCGCGAAGAACGGGTTCTCGATGTCGCCGACGATCAGGCCGATCGTCTTCGTCGAGCCGGACACGAGCGCCTTGGCGACCGCGTTGGGGCGGTAGCCGAGCTCCTCGGCCGCCTGCAGCACCGCTCTTCTCGCGGCTGAGCTGACGTAGCCGTATCCGCCCAGGGCGCGCGCGGCCGTCGCCTGCGACACCTCTGCGCGTGTCGCAACGTCTCGAATCGTCACCACCACGGGGGCGAGTATACGGCCTCGACTGATAGCGCTCTCAGTCAAGTGGGAAAAGATCGTGAAGCGATGTTGGACAACTGGCCTGAGAGCGTTATCAGAGATGTGTTACGGTTCCGCCAGTGCTCACCTGAGAGCGCTATCAGAACAGAACCAGAGAGAGGATCTGTCTTTTGTCCGACGGCGAGCGACTCGTCGCGCTCGGCGACAACTGCGTGGACCACTACCGGGCGCTCGGCGTCCGCGCCGCGGGCGGCAACGCCGTCAACGTCGCGGTCAACTGGGCCCGGGCCGGTCTGCGCAGTGCATACATGGGAGCGGTCGGCCCCGACGCCGACGGCGACCTGCTGCGCGCGGAGATCGCGGCGCAGGGGGTCGACGTCGGCCGTCTGCGCACGCTCCCCGGCGCGACCGGGGTCACCCTGATCGACCTCACCGACGACGGCGAGCGGCTGCTCGTCCACGAGGACTTCGGCGTCACCGCCGACTACCGGCCCACAGAGGACGACCTCGACGCCGTCGCCGGCGCCGCGGTCGCGCACGGCTCGACGCTGAGCGGCTTCGACGACGCCGTCGCCGGCCTCGCGCGCCGCGGCGTCCCCGTCTCCTACGACTTCTCCACCCGCCACCGCGTCGAGCGGATCGACGGCGTCGCGGTCGCCTTCTACTCGTGGGAGTCGACCGCCGACGACGGCGCGCGCGAGCTGCTGCGCAGCGCGCTCGCGGGCGGCGCCACCACCGCGGTCGTCACCTGCGGCCGCCACGGCAGCCTCGCCGGCAGCGGCGCGGAGATCGTCTTCGTGCCCGCGCGCGAGGTCGAGGTGGTCGACACGCTTGGCGCGGGGGACAGCTACATCGCTGCTTTCCTGACCGCATGGCTCCAGCGGCGCCCGCTGGTCGAGTGCGCGGTGCGCGGAACCGAGGCGGCGGCCGACTGCTGCCGGCGGTTCGGAGGCTTTCCCCAGGCGGCGACGGCGGCGGTCGAGGCGGCCGCCGCGGGCGCACACGTAGTGGCAACGAAGGCAAGGAGGGACGACGATGGGGACCAGTGAGGCCCCCGTGCTGCGGGCGAGCGGGGTCACGAAGCGCTTCGGCCACGTCGAGGCGCTGCGCGGCTGCGATCTGGAGGTGCGGGCCGGCGAGGTCCACGCCCTCCTGGGCGACAACGGCGCCGGCAAGTCGACGCTGGTGAAGATGCTCTCGGGCGTCCACCCGCCCGACGAGGGCACGATCGAGATCGACGGCAGACCGGTCCGCCTCGGCTCTCCGAGAGAGGCGCAGGAGGCCGGCGTCGAGACCGTCTACCAGGATCTCGCGCTCGCCTCGACGCTGCCGCCCGGCGACAACGTCTTCCTCGGCCGCGAGCTGCTCAAGCCCGGCCTGCTCGGCAAGCTCGGCTTCGTCGACCGCCCGGAGATGCGCCGCCGCGCCGCCGCCGAGCTGGCGACCGTCGGCGCGCGCGTCCCCTCGCCGGTCGTCCCGGTCGGCTCGCTCTCCGGCGGCCAGCGCCAGGCGGTCGCGATCTCGCGCTCGCTGATCTGGGGCCGGCGGCTCCTGATCATGGACGAGCCGACGGCCGCGCTCGGCGCGAGACAGACGCACTTCGTGCTGGAGCTGATCAAGAAGGTCCGCGACGAGCGGGGGATGGCGATCCTGCTGATCTCCCACAGCCTCCCGGACGTCTTCGAGGTCGCCGACCGCGTCACCGTCCTGCGCCTCGGCGAGGCGGTCATGACGGCGCCGATCGGCGACTGCACGACCGAGTCGCTGCTGGCGGCGATCACCGGCGCGACCTCGATCGCGGCGAGCAAGGAGACGGCGTGAGCACGACCGCGCAACCCCAGGCCGGCGCGCCCGCGCCCGCCCCGACGGCCGAGGGCCGCAACGCCGAGCGCGCGCAGAAGCGCGCCGAGCGCTACGAGAGCATCACGATCTCCGCGGTCCTGCTCGGGATCGTGCTGATCTTCGCGCTGATCACGCCGGCCGGCTCGTTCCTGTCGTTCGACAACCTCAGAAACGTCGCGCTCGACGCCTCGGCGATGCTGATCCTCGCGGCCGGCATGACCTTCCTGCTGATCGCCGCCGGCCTCGACCTGTCGATCGGCGCGATGGTCGTCTTCTGCGCCGTCGTCTCGGCGAAGGTGATGCTGTGGCTGGCCGGCGACGTGACGCCGGACATCGCGCAGATGAGACACCCGCACCTGGCGCTCGCGCTCGTGCTCGGCATCACCGCCGCGGTCGCGACCGGCTTCGCGTGGGGCGCCGTCAACGGCTTCCTCGCGGTCCGCGCGAAGATCCCCGCGTTCATCGCTACGCTCGCCACCTCGGGCGTCATCCTCGGCCTCGCGCAGGTGTGGACCGGCGGCCTGAACGTCTCCGGCACGCCGATCGAGCTGCAGGAGTTCTTCGGCCTCGGCGCGCTGTTCGGCGTGATCCCGTGGCCGGTCGTCGTCGCGATCGTCGTGACCGGCGTGCTGTGGGTCGTGCTCGCGAACACGCGCTTCGGCCTGCGCACCTACGCGATCGGCGCGAACCCCGACTCGGCCCGCCGCGCCGGCATCAACGTCAACCGGCATCTGCTGATGCTGTACATCCTGATGGGCGTGCTCGCCGGCATCGTCGGCGTGATCGACCTCGCCCGCTTCAACACCGCGTCGGTCTCCGGCCACTCCGAGGACGCGCTCGCCGCGATCTCGGCGGTCGTGATCGGCGGGACCAGCCTGTTCGGCGGCCGCGGCCGCATGTCCGGCACGGTGATCGGCGCGCTGATCCCGGCCGTGCTGCTGAACGGCTTCGTGATCATGAACGTCGACCCGTTCTGGCAGAACGTCGCCGTCGGCATGGTCCTGCTCGCCGCCGTCTACGTCGACCAGTTGCGGCGCCGTCGCGCCCAACTCGCCTGACCCGTCCCCGCAACGGTTCACCCACTCAAGGAGAGAGTCCCCGTGTCCAAGCTGATGCGCATGCTCGCCGGCGTCGCGCTCCTCGCGCTCGCCTTCGCGGTCGCCGCCTGCGGCAGCTCCGACGACAGCTCGTCGTCGAGCGGCTCCACCGGCGCGTCCGGTTCGTCCGATTCGTCGTCCTCCGATGGAGGCGGCAAGAAGGATTACGAGATCGCCCTCATCACCAACGAGGAGTCGTCGTTCTACATCACGCTGAACGCCGGCGCCCAGGCCGAGGCCGAGAGACTCGGCGTCAAGGTCAACTGGTCGGCGCCGCGCACGCCCGACCTGCCGTCGCAGACGGCGACGCTGCAGTCGGTGATCGCGAAGAGACCCGACGGCGTGCTGATGACGGCCGTCGACAGAACCGGCATGGTCGCGCCGATCCGCCAGCTGCAGGCGGCCGGCATCCCGGTGATCATGCTCGACTCCGACGTCGCCGACAGATCGGTGCGGCTGGCCTACATCGGCACCAACAACGAGGCCGCCGGCAGAATGGCCGCCGAGACGATGGACAGACTGCTCGGCGGCAGCGGCGAGGTCGCCTACGAGGGCTACGTCCCGGGCATCGAGTCGGTCGACGCGCGCGAGCGCGGCTGGAGAGAGGGCCTGACCGGCTTCCCCGGCCTCAGACAGGTCGGCGCGACCTACGACAGAGGCGACCTCGCCGAGGTGGCCGCGAACGTCAACGGCCTGATGCGCCGCAACGGCGACCTGAGAGGGATCTTCGCCTCCTGGACCAACGCCGCGATCGGCACCGCGCAGGCGGTCCAGAACGCCGGCAAGATCGAGGACGTCAACGTCGTCGCGATGGACGCCGACCAGCAGGAGGTCACGCTCCTCAGAAGCGGCGCGATCGACGCGCTCGTCGTCCAGCAGGTCTTCACCGCCGGCGAGCTCGGCGTCAGACAGATGGTCGAGTACCTGGAGAACGGCACGAGACCGTCCGACACGCTGCTGGACCCGGTGATCGCGACGAGCGACAACGTCGACGACCCGGAGATCAGCAAGCTGCTCTACCGCGCGGCCAAGTAGCGGGAGCGAGATGAAGACGGGCAGGGACGCGATGCGACGAGCGGAGATCCGGCTGGGAGGCGGGGTGCGGGGC
>JAEXXR010000439.1 GCA_023405705.1 Actinomycetes bacterium | reverse complement strand
GGTCGACGTCGGCGATCGTCACGCGCGCGCCGCGCTCGGCGGCCATCCGGGCGGCGGCGAGGCCGATCCCGGAGGCGCCGCCGACGACGAGCAGGACCCGTCCCGCCAGCGCGCCGCCCTGCGCCGGGCCCGCCTGACCGCTGGGGTCCGGCGCGCTCATGCGAGGAAGCTCTCGGGCGGGGTCGGCCCCCACCGGTTGATCGTCTTCGTCATGCGGTCGCCGGCCTCCCAGCGGACCGGGACGTGGGTCGTGGCGTCGGGGATCTGCGCCATGTCGGCGAACAGCTCGACGCGCAGACCGGATGACGGATCGCAGACGTACGTGAAAATGTTGCGTCCCGGCCCGTGGCGGCCCGGGCCGTACTCGACCTTCAGCTCCTGCGCCGCGAGACGGTCGAGGATCGGCTCGTAGGCGTGCCAGCCGTTGACCTCGAGGCCGAGGTGGTGCAGCTCGCCGCGGCCGCCCGGGCGCAGCCCGAGGTTGTGGTGCTCGGAGGCGATCCGCAGGAACCAGAGGTTGTCGCCGATCTGCTCGGAGAGCAGAAGCGCGAGCGCCTCGCGGTAGAAGGCGGCGGTCTCGGCCGGAGCCGGCGTCTTGAGGTTGAGGTGGCCGAGCCGGCGCGGGCCGGTCAGCGTGACCTCGGGGGTCGGCACGAGCAGCGCGGAGGAGCGCTCGACGGCGAGCGGGTTGCCCGCCGGATCGGCGAACGCGAGCCCTCCGGCGGCGGTCTCGGTCGCCGGCGTCCCGGCCGCGTCGAGGCGCCCGGCGAGGGCGTCGAGGTCGTAGGCGTCGGAGACCTCCCAGGTCACGGCGCGCAGCTCCAGAGCGCCGCCCTCGACGAGCGTGATCGCCGTCTGGCCGTGCGGCCCGTAGTCGCCGGCGCAGCCGATCGCGATCGCGTCGCCGGCCGTCTCGGCGAGCGGGAAGCCGATCCCCGCGGTGAGGAAGCCGGCGGTCGCCTGCGGGTCGGGCACGGCGACGGTGACGCCCGCCAGCCGGCCCAGGCGCGCCGCCGTCTCGCTGGTGGCGCTCCCGACACCGCTCATCGCTGAAAGCGTGTCAGCTTCTGTGGCGGAATTGGGAGAATTTTGTGCCGTTGGTCCAGCAGCTTTGGACACTGTGGACACTGCTTCTGTTTCCAGTTCGCGGTTCACTGCGTCCCGCCGGTGATCGCGGTCAGCGCGTCCGGCGGCGGCGCCGCGAACGGCTTCAGGCGGGTCAGCTCGCCGACGTCGCGACCGCGGCCGGCGTCCTGCGCCGCCGTCAGCAGCGTCGTCGCCAGCGCGAGGTCCTGGATCGCCGTGCCGACCGACTTGAACGCGAGCAGGTCGCGCTCGCCGTCGCGGGCCATGCAGGGGTCGCCGGGAACCGCGCGCTCGTCGGCCATGCCGACGATCCGGGAGCGCTCGATCGCGCCGCAGGAGAGGCCGTCGATCACGTCGCCGGACTCCAGCGCCACCTGGCGCGGGTCGTCGACCAGCAGCAGCGCGGCGCGCCGCAGCGTCGCGCGGTCGAGCTCGCGCAGGTCGGGCCGCGTCGAGCCGATCGACAGCACGACCGCGCCGGGGCGGAAGTCGGCGCCGTCGACGACCGGCTCGGTCGCCTTCGTCGCCAGCACCGAGACCGGCGCGGTGCCGAGCGCCGCGGCCGGCGTCTCGACCGCCTCGACCGACAGCTCCAGCTCCTGCGACATCCGCGCCGCGAACGTCTCGCGACGCGACGCGGAGCGGCTGTAGACGAGCACGCGCTGCAGCGGCCACAGCCGCGCGAAGGCGCGCAGGTGGCCCTCGGCCTCGAAGCCGCTGCCGATCAGGCCGAGCGTCTCGGTCCCCTCCGGCGCCAGCAGCCGGCCGGCGGCCGCGGTCGTCGCCGCGGTCCGCAGGCGCGTCACCTCGTCGGCGTCGAGGATCCCGAGCAGCGCGCCGTCGGTCTGGCTGTAGAGCAGGATCAGGTAGCGCGTCCCGAGCCCTCTCACGAGCGTCATCACCTTCAGGCCCATGACGTCGTCGAAGGCGGCCGGCATCACGCGCAGGAAGCCGCGCTCGAGATCGACGTCGAGCCGCGGCGGCACGACCGTGCGCCCGGCCCGCTCGGCGGTGACGGCCGCCTGCGCCGCCGCCATCGTGACGTCGTGCGTCGCGAGCGCCCGCACGTCGTCGCCGTTCAGGAACAGCGTCATCGCTGCCGCACCTCCCCCACCGCTCGATCGACCGCCGTCATCTCAGGACGTCCGGCCCGTGTAGAATCCGGCGTCGTCCGCCGGCAGCTCGAAGCCCGACGCGGCGAGACCGCCGCGCAGCGCTCTCATCTGGCCCGGCTGCAGGCGCATCTGCGGCATCCGCAGCAGGCCGCCGTTGTAGCCGTGCAGCCAGCTCAGGTACTTCCAGCCGGTGCGGTGGATCAGACCGGCGCCGGGGAAGGTCGCGTGGAACTGGCCCTTCGCCTCGCGGGCGGGGTGGTAGCTCCAGAAGATCTCCATCGCGCGCGCCATGTCGCCGGCGGAGGCGGCCGCGAGCACCTCGGGGACGCGCGGGCCGTACGACTCGTAGCCGCTGGTCCCGAACCATCTGACGCCGTAGTTGGCGACCAGCGCGGGGATGTGCATCTCCATCGGGTTCTGCACGATCAGGTGCTCGCTGCAGCGCTCGTAGGCCTCGTTGAAGGCGGAGAAGAGCGCGCCGCCGCCGCCCTCGTACTTGAGCGCCGCGGCCGTCTCCAGCTTCGACATCTCGACGAGCGCGTCCATCGGGAAGCCGGCCGGGTGCAGCGGCTTGAAGCCCCACGTCGCGACGCCGAAGAGGATCAGCGCGAGGTCGGTGTTGTCGGCGACGTGCTTGGTGTGCTCGACGATCTCGGCCGAGCTCCTGGGGCGGAAGATCGGCGGGTAGGAGAGCAGCGCCGCCTCGGCGCCGACGCCCTCGGCGACCTTGGCCGCCTCCAGCGACTCCTCGACGGTCGAGAAGCTGAGGTGCGCGACGAGCTTGAAGCCCTCCGGGGCGGCCTCGGCGGCGACCTCGAGGAAGCGGTTGTACTCGTCCAGCGTCGTGCCCGACTCCGACGCGACGAGCGTCCCCCAGTAGCCGTGCTCGGCGGCCAGCTTGACGTCGTGGGCGATGCCGGCCTCGTTGAGCCCGCTGAAGTCCTCCGTGAACGACGGCAGCGTCACGTTGCAGGCGCCGGCCCACTGCTCGCGGGCGCGCTCCTTGATCTCGGCGCGGGTGTAGGGAAGTGCCATCTGGCGCGGGGTCCTCTCGGTGTCGCGGGTCTGGGGGAAGGAAGGTCAGGCGGTCGCGGAGGCGCCGGCGGCGCTCGCGCGGTGGATCGGGCGGTAGACCCAGCGGCCGCTGGAGAACCAGTCGCGCTGCGCGAGCGCGTCGCGGCGCGGGGTGTCGCGCGCGGCCGCGCGCTCGGGACGGGAGAGCGCGTCGGCGCTCTCCAGGTCGTGCAGCGCGATGTGGGTCCACGGCGGCCCGTCGGAGCCGGGGCGGACGCGGTAGCGGCGGACGCGAAGCCAGCCCGGCACCTGCATCAGCAGGGGGACGTGCTCCTCCTCGTACCAGCCGTCGAACTCCGCGACGTCCTCGTCGGGGACGGCGAAGGCGATCGCCAGCAGCGCCTGCGGGGTCGCCTCGACCGCGCCGGTGTCGGAGATCTGGTCGGCGATGTAGCGCGTGAAGCCCTCGACGCTGGCGAGCATCTCGGCCGTGCGCCGGCCCGGGTCCTGCTTCAGCGCGACGTACTCCGGCGTGCTCAGCGCCGCCATGTCGTCGAGGAAGTAGCAGGCGAGCCAGCGGGCGGTCTCGGGGCCGCCCTCGGTCGCGGTCAGCTCGTAGCGGACCGCCTCCTCGAAGCCGGGGATCGCGATCCGGGCCGGGATGTGCTCGGTCTCGTACCAGTCGTGGAAGTCGGCCTCGCCGCCGGCCGGCGGCTGCATCTGCGAGAAGAGCAGGCCGGCGCTCATCGCAGGCCGTCCCCGACGCTGACCTCGTCTCTGGCGAGGCCGCCGACGCGGTGGTGGACGCGGCCGCGCGACGCCATCGCGGCGATCACGAGGATCTCGTCCGGTCTCGGGCCGTCCGGCACGGTCAGCGTGACCGTGTCGTAGAACTCGCGCACGAAGAGGGCGCGGCGGTAGGCGAGCGGGATGTCGATCGAGGCGCCCGGGCCGGCGACCTTCGAGGTCGAGGTGACCCATGTGATGCCGTCGATCTCCGCCCGCATCGCGTCGCCGAACGGGGTCGTGATGCACGCGACGCCGTGGTCCTGGTCGCCGAGCGTGCCGACGATCGCGCCCTTGCCGCAGCTCTCCGCCTGACGGCCGCCGAGCGCGGCGTGGCAGCGTGCGACCAGCTCGCGGGCGAGCGGGACGCTCGGCTCGATCAGCTCGTCGAGGTTCTCCGACCAGCGGCCGGCGTACGGGTTCTTGATGACCGCCGCGACGGCCGCCTTGACGAGCGGCTCCTCGGCTGCGGGGCCGCCGTCGCTTGAGATCTCCTCCGCGAACGTGACCCACTTGCGGACGGTGAGGGGAGTCATCTTGCCGGTTCTCTTCTCTCCGAGTTGCCTCGAGCGCCGCGTACGTGCGGACCGCTCACTGCCAGGTGCATAGAAGCTACTGACAACTGTATACACAACTGTTGGTCAGTGCAAGGAGGCCGCTGGGGAGGGCGACGACGCGGCGCGGCGCCTGCACCCGCCGCCCACCGTACGAAAGGTGCTTTCCACCACATCCCTCGTGACCGCACACGCATGAGGCGCGATTTCGGGTCGCTGAGCGACCTGAAACTGCATGGCATCGCGGGGTGGGCGCGGCGGGGGCGTGCCGGGCGGGAGCGCTCGCTGCGGAGCTACACCGCGGGGACGGCGGCGGCCGTGGCGGCCTCGTGCTGGGCGACGAGGCGCTCGCGCGTGTGGCCGATGTGCAGCTCGATCGCGCGGCGGGCGGCGGGGCCGTCGCCGGCCTCGACGAGGCGCAGGATCTCGGCATGCTCGACGCCGGCCTCGGCCGGGCGGTGGATGCCGGAGCCGCGCGACCACAGGCGCACGTAGCGCTCGCCTCTCGCGCGCAGCTGCTCGATCAGCTCCAGCGTCGTCTCCGCGCCGGAGGGCGCGTAGAGGAGCGCGTGGAAGGCGGCGTTCAGCTCCAGCCAGCGCGCGTGGTCGGACTCGTCGTCCATCCTGCGCGCGAGCCTGGCGGCGGCGGCGAGGTCGGCGACGGAGAGGTTCGGGACGGCGCGCTCGATCACGAAGCCCTCGAGCATCGCGCGCAGGTCGTAGATCTCGGCGATCCGCTCCAGGTCGAGCGCGCGCACGACCGCGAGGCGGTGGGCTCTCGTGTCGATCAGGCCCTCGGCCTGCAGCTGGCGCATCGCCTCGCGCACAGGGACGCGGGAGACGCCGAAGTGGGTCGCGATCGCCGCCTGGTTGAGCGTGGCGCCGTCGGCCAGCTCGCCGCGGTGGATCGCGTCCCGCAGCGCGTCTGCGACGTAGTCGGCCGTGATGCGCCGCTCGTTGAACTGCGCCTGCGGCTTGATCGAGCTCAGATCCGTCTCACGCACGGCAACAGTATACAGGTTCCACTCCTAGAAAGCGACGAATGACGCTAGCCACGGCGGCTGCTCGCGCCCACGCAGACGCCCGGCCCGCCCGCACGACGCCCGGCCGGGCGGATCGCCGCGCCGGGCAGGCGGGCCGGGGCCGAGCGGGGCGCCCGGCCGGCCCGCCGGAGCACCCCACTCAGATCAGGAACGTGACGTTGCCGAGCGGGAGGTCGCTGTTGGCGAGGCGGACCTCCTTGCGGGAGATCAGCCAGCCGCCGTCCTCGCCGGGAACGAGCACGTGACGGAAGTGGCCTGCGTACTGGAGCTGGCGGCCGCGGCGGACCTCGGTCACCTGCTGCACGGAGCGGACGTCGAGCGCCGGCGGCGCGACCTCTCCCCCGCTCGCGATCCGCACGTTGCCGACCAGGTGGATCGTGCGCGACGCGGGGTCCTGCGAGTAGGCGAAGCCGCTCGCGAGCCGCAGCACGCGCTCGCGCATGCGGTTGCGGTCGTCGAGCAGCAGCTGGACGTCGACGCGCGGGTCGGCCTCCGGCCCCTGCGGGATCCAGTAGACGGCGTCCTCGGCGTAGAGCGCCAGCCAGGCGTCGTACTCCAGGCCGTCGAGCAGCTCGGCCTCGCGGTAGAGGAAGGCGGCGACGTCGGCCAGCAGCGCCGGGTCCTGCGAGCCGGCGCGGGCGGTCTCCTGCGCGCTCATGCCCCGGCCTCCATCAGGCGCTGCCACTGGCGGTAGAAGGCGCGCTGCGGGACCTCGTCGGCCGAGTGGCCGATCAGGATGCCGTTCTCGCCCGCTCTCTCGCGGTGCATGCCGCGGCTCATCACCAGCCAGTCCTGCTCGACCGCCTGCATGCCGTCGGTGACGCGCTCGAAGGCGATCTCGACGTCGTCGGGGCCGCCCATCCCGGCCGGGCCGTAGAAGCCCTCGTGGGTGCGCAGGATCGCGGCGTTGTGCTCGTCGCTGGCGCCCTCGTGCAGCATCGGGTAGAGCCGCACCTCGGTGCGGTTGGCCGCCTTCGGCAGCACGTGGCGCAGCTGCGCGCCGACGAAGCAGAGGTTCGGGAAGACGATCAGGTTGAACGGCAGGTCGCCGAGCTGGCCGCCGTTGTTGCCCGTTCTCGGGTCGCCGAACTCGTGGACGGAGTGGCCGTTGCCGAGGTCGATCGTGCGGAACGTCTCGTCGAACATGATTCTCTGCATGATCGGCGGCGGCGAGCCGATGCGGTCGGCGAGCACGTCGAGGAAGCTGCGGTGGACGAAGCCGAAGTGGTAGTTGTCGATCGTGTTCTCGACCTGCAGCTTCCAGTTGCCGTCATAGGCGAGGTTGTGCGCGCCGGCGGAGAGGCGGATCCCCTCCGGCCCCTGCTGGGAGATGATCTCCAGGTAGGGCTTGGCGTTGCCGAGGTGGTCCTCCAGCGACGGCCCCTCCTCCGCGAAGCTGGCGAAGACGAAGCCGGCGAAGGTCGCGACGCGCGGCAGTCTGACGAGCCCGAGCTTCGTGCGGTCGAGGCCGGGATAGGCGTCGTCGTAGGTCATGCCGCGCAGCGGGCCGTCGTTTCTATAGGTCCAGCCGTGGTACGCGCAGCGGAAGAAATTCGCGTTGCCGCGCTCGGACTGGCAGACGGTCGCGCCGCGGTGGCGGCAGCGGTTGAGCATCACGTGGATCTCGCCGTCGTCGGCGCCGCGCGAGACGATCACCGGCTGGATGCCGGCGTACGTCGTCTTGTAGTCGCCGGGCTGCCGCAGCTCGCTCTCGTGCGCGACGTACAGCCACGGGCCGTGGAAGAGGTTGCGCTGCTCCTCCTCGAAGATCGCCTGCGACGTGTAGATGCTGCCGTGGATGCGCCAGTCCTCGGTGATGAGGCCGGCCGGGTCCGTCGTCGTGCTCACTCCCATGCTCCTTCGTCGCTGCGCCAACCGGTCTGCGAGGGGTCGAGAAACGGCCCGAGGCGGTGGTGCGTCAGCCACGTCAGGCTCGCCACCTCGAGCGGATCGAGGTGGATCACGCGGCCGCTGCGCAGGTCCTCGATCCGCAGCCGCGGCCCGTTCGCCTGCTCGTCGACCGACACGGCGACCGTCCCGAACTCGTTGCCGAGCCGCAGGACGGCTCCGTTCGTCGCGCCAGCCGCACCGGTCGAGCGGCTCGCAGCGGCGTCGTCGCGCGCGGCGCCGGCCTCAAGCGGCCGCTCCGCGCTCATGCCTCGCCCTTCTCACCCATAGTGGCGAGTGTATACTGTTGCCATGGAAATCGCGAACGAGTTTTCCCTCAGCGTTCCGCTCGACAGAGCCTGGCCGCTGCTGACCGATCTCGCGCGCGTCGCGCCCGCGATGCCCGGCGCCACCGTCACCGCCGTCGAGGACGACGGCATCAGAGCGACGATGAAGGTGAAGGTCGGCCCGATCTCGGTCGCGTACAGAGTCAGAGTCGAGCTCGTCTCCGCCGACGAGGCGACCCACGTCGCCGTCCTGCGCGCCGGCGGCCGCGAGGCGCGCGGCCAGGGCACGGTCGAGGCGACCGTCACCGCCAGGCTGCGCGCCGACGGTCCGGAGACGACGGCCGTCGCGCTGACCACCGACCTCGCCGTCACCGGCCGCGTCGCCCAGTTCGGCGGCGGCGTGATGAAGGAGGTCGCCGACCGGCTCCTGAGACAGTTCGCGGGGAGGCTGGAGGCGCAGCTCGGCGACGTGCCGGGGGCTGGCGCTGAGGCTGCCGGCTCGGGCGCGGGCGCTGCTGGCTCGGGCTCAAGCGGCAGCGGCAACTCCGCCGGCTCGGGTGCGGGCGGGAGCGGCAACTCCGCCGGCTCGGTTGCGCAGACGGCCACCTCGGCTGGGGAGGGGGGCGGCTCTGGTGCCGGCGCTGGTTCGGCTTCGAGCGCCGCTGGTGCGCCGGCGGCTGCCCACGGCGCTCGAGCCGCCGCTCCGGCCGAGGAGGAGGTCGTCGACCTCGGGCGGATCGCGGGGACGGCGCTGCTGCCGAGCGGGCCCGGCGTCGCCGCCTTCGGCGGGGCCTTCCTCGGCACGTTCCTCGGCATCCTGCTCGCCGCGCTGCTGCTGCGCAAGCGCGGCTGAGCCCCTCTGCGC
>JAEXXR010000419.1 GCA_023405705.1 Actinomycetes bacterium | reverse complement strand
GGCCTGGGCGGCGACGATCGCGGTCAGGACGCGCTGGCCGGCGCTGCGGAGCGTTCCCGTGACGTGGACGTCGAGCGACCAGTCGACCGTCGTGCCGCCGTCCTCGCCGGGCTCCAGCGCCAGCGTCACGTCGAAGGCGACGCGGTGCTCGTCGGTGCGGCCCTCGACGCGGTAGCGGACGGGGGCGGTCGCGGACGCGCCGCCCGCAGCCGCGCCGCCGGCGCCGGCCTGCGCCGAGCCATCCCCCGACAGCGGCTCCCAGGTCGTCTTGACCGGGATCTCGCCGAGCGCGAGCGCGGGGCGGATCTCGGCCTCGAAGGAGCCGCCGGGCACGTCGGCCCAGGAGAAGCCCGACACGTTCGGGAGCGCCTCCGCGAGCCGCTCGGGGTCTGCCACGACGGCACGGACCGCAGACGGCGCGGCCGCCATCGTCACGCTGCTCTCGATCTTCATCGCGACGCCTCCTCGCCGGCCGCGACGCCGCCGGAGAGCGCGCCGCCACCGGAGGGGCTCCGGGGCGGAACCGCCTCGACGCCGAGCGGCGTGCCGTGCCGCAGCAGCGGCTTCGGGATCTCCGAGCCCGGCAGGCCGCGCAGCAGCCTCCACACGCGCTCGGTCGGGTTGTGGGAGTCGGTGACGACGGCGCCGGTGCCTCTCAACGCGTCCTGCAGGGCGGAGCAGACGGCGTGGAGCGGGGCGCCGCCGCCCTCGCCCATGCCCTTCGAGCCGGTCGGGGTGAACGGCGAGGGGCACGGGAGGTTGTCGGTCTTGAACATCGGCGTGTCGGGACACGAGACGACGTGGTAGTCCCAGAAGGTGCCGTTCAAGAGCTGGCCGTCCTCGTCGTACTCGAGCGTCTCCTGCAGCGCCGCGGCGACGCCGTGGGCGGCCGCGCCGTGGACCTGGCCCTCGACGACCTGCGGATTGATCGGCGTGCCGCACTCGTCCACCGCGGCGTAGTCGAGGATGCTCGTCACCCCGGTCTCCTCGTCGACCTCGACCACGCAGACGTGGATCTGGCTGGCGTAGGTCAGCGTCAGCGAGCCGCTCTTCGACTTCCAGTCCGGCACCTGGAACGGCGCGCGGTAGACGTGGCGGTGGTTGAGCGTCACGCGGTCGGCGACCTCGGGCGGCAGCGCGCCCTGGTCGGCGTAGACGTAGTTGGCGATCTCCGCGAACGTCAGCGCGCGGTCCTCGTCGCCCTCGACCGAGACGGTGCCGCCGGTCAGCAGCAGCTCCTCGGGCTTCGCCTCCAGCACGGCCGCGGCGACCGTCAGCAGGTCGTCGCGGACCCGCTCGGCGGCGCCGAGCGCGGCGCCGATCCCGGTCACCGCGAACTGCGACGCGTAGGTGCCCGAGAAGGCGACGTAGGAGTTGCGCGCGGAGTCGGCGCCCGGTCTGACGAGCACGAGGTCGGGGGTGATCCCGAGCACGTCGGCGACGACCTGCGCCGTCGTCGTCTCGTGGCTCTGCCCCTGCGGGACGGTGCCGAGCGCGACCGACACCTCGCCCTGCAGGTCGAGCTTGCAGATCGCCGCCTCGCCGTTGCCGGAGAACGGCAGGTGCTTGTTGACGATCCGCGCCTGGCCGAAGTTCGAGGTGCCGGAGTCGAGCGTCGAGCCGATCCCGATCCCGATCCGCCTGCCCGTCCCCTCCGCCGCCTTCTGCGCCTCACGCCATCTCGGCGCGTCGACCATCTCCAGCGCGCGGTCGAGCATCGCCGCGTAGTCGCCGGAGTCGTAGACGCAGCCGTTGGGCGTGGTGTAGGGGAACTCCTCCCTGCGGATGTAGTTGCGCTTGCGCAGCTCCACCGGGTCGAAGCCGAGCTGGTCGGCGACGAGGTCGATCGCGCGCTCGATCAGCCACAGCTGCTGCAGCCGCGAGTAGCCGCGGTTGGGGCCGACCGGCGTCTTGTTCGTGACGACCGACCTGTAGTCGATCTGCACGTGCTTGAAGCGGTAGCAGCCGGTCAGCACCTGGCTGAAGATCACGCCGCCGAGCGGCTCGTAGCGCATGAACGCGCCGACGTCGTCGAACGCCTTCGCCTTCAGGCCGGTGATCTCGCCGTCGGCCATCACGGCGACCTCGACGTCCGTGAAGGTCCGCTCGTTGCCGTGGCAGGAGCCGACGAGGTGCTCGTGGCGGTACTCGGTCCACTTCGCCGGCCGCCCCGCCTTGCGCGACAGCAGCGCCAGCGCGGTCAGGTACGTGTAGCTCGTCAGCTTCAGCCCGAAGGCGCCGCCGATGTCCTGCGAGACGAAGCGCAGCTGGTCGCTGCGGATGCCGAGCGCCGGCGCCATGAACAGCGCCGCGAACTGCGGCATCTGGTTGTTGGACTGGATCAGCACCTCGCCGGTGCCGGGATCCCAGTTGACGACCGCGGCGTTGCACTCCAGCGGCGTCGAGGAGAAGCGGTGGAAGTGCAGGTGCGGGATCTTCACGACGTGGTCGGCGCGCTCCAGCGCCCAGTCGACGTCGCCGAAGTCGTAGACGCCGTGCCAGCCGACGTTGGAGCCCATCTCGGTGTGGATCAGCGACTCGTCGGACTCTGCCGCCTCCAGCGCGTCGAGCACGTGCGGCAGCGGCTCGTACTCGACCTCGACCAGCGCGGCGGCGTCGCGTGCCAGCTCGCGCGACTCGGCCAGCACGGCGGCGACCGGCTCGCCCTGGTGGCGGACCTTGCCGACCGCCATGCAGAAGTCCTTCACGCGCCCGCCCGGCTCCGGCGCGATCTGCGTGTAGCGGTCGGTCAGCTGGCGCACCTCCTCGCCGGTGAGCGTCGCGTGGACGCCCTCCAGCCGCAGCGCCTTGGAGACGTCGACGTCGACGATCCGCGCGTGCGCGTGCGGCGAGCGGACGAAGTGGACGTGCCCCATCCGGTGCATCCACAGGTCGTCGGCGAACTGGCCCTGGCCCTTCAGCAGGCGGCCGTCCTCCTTGCGCGGGACCGAGCGGCCGACGGCGGCCGGCGGCGAGGCCGGCGTCTGCCAGGTCTTCACTCTCGTGGCGCTCATGCGGCGCTCCCGGGAGCCGTGCCGTTCGTGCGCGGCGACTGGCCGGCGTCGAGGCCGGACGGGCGATCGTGCGCGAGCGGGTCGTAGCCCTCCGGCAGCGTGCCGGCGGCGTCCTGCACCGCGCGCACGATGTTGACGTAGCCGGTGCAGCGGCAGACGTTGCCCTTCAGGCCGCGGCGGATCTCGTCCTCTCCGGGCGGGTCGTCGGCGTTGCGCAGAAGCGCGGTCGCCGACATCAGCATCCCCGGCGTGCAGTAGCCGCACTGGAGCGCGTGGTGGCGGGTGAAGGAGGCCTGGAGCGCGTCGGGCGGGCCGAGCGGCTCCGACAGCGACTCGACCGTCTCGATCTCGGCGCCGTCGGCCTGGACGGCCAGCTGCATGCAGCTCTTGATCGCCTTGCCGTCGCAGATGACGGTGCAGGCGCCGCAGTTGCCGGTGTCGCAGCCGATGTGGGTCCCCTTGAGGCCGAGCGAGTCGCGCAGCCAGTGGACGAGCAGCTGACGGCCGAGCACGACCGACTCGCGCCGCTCGCCGTTGACGATCACCTCGATCGGATGGGCGCTGTCGGCCATCTCATCCCTCCTTCACGGCGGCGAGGACCGCTCTGCGGGCCATCACGCGCGCCATCTCGGTGCGGTACTCGGCGGACGCGTGCACGTCGCCGGGCGGGTCGAACTGCTCGCCGGCGAGCGCGGCCGCCGCGGCGATCGCGTCGGCGTCGCCGGCCGGCAGGCCGATCAGCGCCGCCTCCATCGCCGGCTGGCGGACCGGGGCCGGGCCGCAGCCG
>JAEXXR010000414.1 GCA_023405705.1 Actinomycetes bacterium | reverse complement strand
GTCCGCACCGGCGATCGGCGCAACTGGGTCGGCTTCTCCAAGGACGTCCCGAGCGTCGCGCTCGGCGTCACGAGAATCCGCACCGTTCGCTACTACCGCCGCGAGAACGGCCGCACCCGCGTCGTCGGGGAGCGCGTCGTCGAGCGCGACCTCAGCCTCGCCGTCAACGTGCCGTGGTGGGTCGGCCCCGGTCCGCCGCCGCCCGACAAGGTCGACCTCCAGACGGTGATCGTCCACGAGCTCGGCCACTACGCCGGCAACGGCCACGTCGCCAACTGCACGAACAGCCCGATGTGGACCGGCCTCGCGCCGGGGGAGTGGTGGTACAGCAGCACGAACTGGTTCCAGTTCGGCTGCCGCAACGCGCCCGGCGCGTCGATGGCGACCGCCGCCCGCGCGACGCGGCCCGGCGCCGCACGGCCGCTGCTGGTGCAGCGGACCGTGGTGCGCAGAGTCCTGCTGCGTTAGATCCGGCCCGCCTCCGAGGCGGCCTGCTCGGCCTTCACGAGCTGCTCCTCGACGAGCGCCAGGCCGGCGTCCCAGAAGCCCGGGTCGGTCAGGTCGAGCCCGACCAGCCTGCCCAGCTCCTCCGGCGCCAGCGAGCCGCCGGCGGAGAGCATCCGCAGGTAGTCGGGCACGAACGAGGCGCCCTCCTGCTCGTAGCGGCGGTAGACCGACAGCGCCAGCAGCTGGCCGTAGGCGTACGCGTAGACGTAGCCGGGCGTGTTGACGAAGTGGGGGATGTAGGACCACCACGTGCGGTAGCCCTCGGTCACCTCGACGGCGTCGCCGAACAGCTCCTCCTGCGTCTGCGCCCACAGCCCGCCGAAGCGCTCGACGCCCAGCTCGCCCTGCTCGCGGCGGGCGGTGTGGATCT
Organism: Actinomycetes bacterium; assembly: GCA_023405705.1. The sequence continues at coordinate 1,845 of JAEXXR010000414.1, read as the reverse complement.
CCTGCTCGAAGCGGTGCATCGCGGTCTGGCGGAAGACGGTCGCGATCGCGCCCTCGATCGACTCCGACAGCAGCGACAGCCGCGACGCCGGCGAGGAGGCGGCATCGAGCAGGCGCCCGAAGACGAGCGTCTCGCCGAAGACCGACGCGGTCTCCGCCAGCGTCAGCGGCGTGCTCTGGTGGTAGACGCCCTGCGGCGCCGCCAGCGCCGCGTGGACGCCGTGGCCGAGCTCGTGCGCGAGCGTCAGCACGTAGCGCCGGCGCGACGTGTAGTTGAGCATCACGTACGGGTGCGCGGAGGGGACGGTGTAGGAGCAGAAGGCGCCGCCGCGCTTGCCCGGACGGACCGGCGCGTCGATCCAGCGCTCGTCGAAGAAGCGCCGCGCCAGCGAGCCGAGCTCGGGCGTGAAGCTGTCGTAGGCGTCGAGCACCAGCTCGCGCGCCTCGCGCCACGTGTAGCGCTCGTCGACGTCGGCGACGGTCGCCGCGCGGTCGTAGTCTGCGAGCCGCTCGACGCCGAGCAGTCTCGCCTTCAGGCGGTACCACCGCTGCGGCAGGTCGTAGCGGTTGCTGACCGCGGTCACGAGCGCCTGGACCGACTCGTCGCTCGCCTCGTTGGCGAGGTTGCGCGCCGTCAGCCAGTTGGGGTATCTGCGCAGCCGGTCGTCGACCGACTTGTCGTGCAGGAGCGTGTTGAAGATGAACGCGCGCGTGCGCAGACCGGGCGCGAGCGCCGTCGTGACCGCCTCGGCGGCGGTGCGGCGCTCGTCGCGGTCCGGGCCGGAGAGGAGCGCGAGCGCCTGCTCCAGCGAGACCGGCTCGGGCGCGTCGGGGAGCGAGACCTCGACCGACGACATCAGCTCGGCGAACAGCCGCGTCCACGCGCCCGCGCCGCTGACGCCCTTCTCGGCGAGGATCCGCTCCTCGGGCTCGCTCAGCAGGTAGGGGCGGTAGCGCCGCTCGGTGCGCAGATAGTGGGCGTAGGCCTCGGTGCCCTCGCCGCTCAGCAGCGCCTCGGCCTGCTCGTCGTCGAGCGCGGCCCACTCCAGCTCGAAGAACAGCAGTCTCGTCTGGATCGCGGTCGCGGCCTCCTGGACGTGCTGCAGCAGCGCGCCGACCCGCTCGTCGGCGGTGTCGACGGCGAAGCGCAGCGAGGCGAAGGAGCCGGCGCGGCCGATCAGCTCGTGCAGGTCGGCGAGCTGCTCCATCGCAGTGCGCAGGCCCGCGGCGTCCAGCTCGGAGACCTTGCCGGCGTGGGCGGCGGCGAACGCGTCGGCGCGCTCGGCGGCCTGCGCCAGCAGCTCGCGCACGCCGTCCTCGCCTCTGCCTGCGACGAGCGGGTCGAGATCCCAGGCGACGCCGGCGACCTCGTCGTCCGCGGGCTCCTGATTGGTGGCGGGGAGGGTCGTCATGCCGTCACTCTAGAGGCTGTCCCGCGTGCGCCAAAGGACCGCCGCGTGCGGCATCGCGGCGACCGATCTGCCAACATCTGTCAGCAGACAGACGCATATGTGCCGAGTCTCCGTCGTCCTGACGGCGGAGAGCGGGGGACCCAACCGAGCCGGATCCGTCCGGCTCATGGGGCGAATCGCCACCGGCCACTCCGCCATCGGAGGGCTTTGGAGGCGTAGCGCACTCTTTCAGCGCGAGCCCGTCAGCTCACCTCGTAGGCAGCGAAAGAGAAAGCCACATGGAGGTTCCATGCCTGCGACCTGTCCCGAAACGGACGCTGACGATCTCGTTCTTCCCGAACGCTGGGAGCGCTCCCGCGAACGCTCGCACGCCCGCCGCCTGCTCGCCCTGCGCCGTCGCCGCCGCAAGCGCGGCTCGCGCAGCGTCGCGATGG
>JAEXXR010000407.1 GCA_023405705.1 Actinomycetes bacterium | reverse complement strand
CTGCGAGCCGGGCCGCGCCCCGGGCGCCCCGGGCGCCCCCGGCGCCGACGCGGGCTCCGGCGTCGAGGAGCTGGCGCGTGCGATCCGCGACGTGACCGGCGGCAACGCCTTCCTCGTCTGCGAGCTGTGGCGGTCGCTGCTCGAGAGCGGGACGGTGGCCGTCGGCGACGGGCGGGTCGCGGTCCTCCGCCCGCTGCACGAGCTGACGACGCCGGCGAGCGTCCGCGAGGTCGTCGGCGAGCGGCTCGCGCGCCTGGACCCGGTCGCGGCCGGGCTGCTGGAGCTGGCCGCGACGTCCGGGCCGGTGTTCGAGCTCGGCCCGATCCAGCGTGCGGCGGGACTGCGCGAGCAGGAGCTGATCGCGGCAGTGGAGGAGGCGCTCGCCAGCGGCATCGTCGAGGAGCTGCCCGGACCGCGGCTCGTCTGCCGCTTCACGCACGAGCTGGTGCGGCGCGCCGTCTGCGACCGGCTCTCGCACGCGCGTCGCGCCGAGCTGCGCCTGCGCGTCGGCGAGGCCGCCGCGGGGCTGCGCGAGAGTGGGCTGCCGAACGGGCTGTCGCCGCGCGAGGCGCAGATCCTGGCGCTCGCCGCCCGCGGGCTCAGCAACCGCGAGATCGGCGACGCGCTCGCGATCAGCGAGCACACCGCCGCCAACCACATCCGCAGCATCCTGCGCAAGACCGACTGCGCCAACCGCACCGAGGCGGCGTCGTTCGCCCACCGGCACGGGCTCGCCTCGACGACGAGACGCCCGCTCCCGCGGCGCTCCACGACGCTTCGCTCGACGGCGCGCGGTCGCCGCGGCGACCGGCGGTGAGCGGGGCCGTCGGAGCGTCGCTGCACGCGTTTTCAGAGCAGTATTTCCTATAAACCCGATCGGTTTGCGCGGCGACGATCGTCGCGTGGCAGGCGAACGCCGCGAACGATCCGGTGTACGCGTACGTGCCGTGGCAGCAGAAGACCTCGGCCGGCCTCGGCGACGACCCGGCGAGATGGATCGCGGTCGTGAGAGGCGCGACCGGCATCGACCTCGCCGCCGCGGCCGACCTCAGAGCCGAGTGCGCCAGACTGGGCGGCACGTGGCGGGCGGCGGACAGCTCGTCGGCGATCGCGGGCGCGCTGATCGCGGGTGCGATCGCGCCGCTGGAGGCGCAGATCGCGACGCTGAGGAGATCCGAGGAGGCGCTGAGAAGAGCGAAGGAGGCCTCCGACAGAGCCGCCGCCACCGCCAGAGCGGCGCAGGCCACGGCGAGAGACGCGCAGAAGGCCGCGGAGGAGGCGTACCAGTCGCTCTTCACGCGGCCGATCGAGCTGACGCTCGCGACGCGGCGCTTCACGGCCGCGAACGGCGTCGCGCTCGTGACCGGGTCGGCGGCCGACCCGGTCACGATCACCGTCGAGGTGACCAGAGCGCAGCGCTGAGCGCTCAGGCGGGCGGCGGCGCGCCGGCTTCGTCGCGCTGCCGCTCGCGTCGCTGCGCCTGTCTTCTGCGACGGTCGTACTCGCCCGCGGCGACGGCGAGGCCGATCACGATCGGCAGCCAGTACCTGCTCGTCTCGCCGATCGCTCTGATCCAGCCGGGCACCGCCGGGAGGTCGACGTCGGGGGCGTCGATCTGCGGGAGCGGGATGCTGATCGAGGGGAGCGGGAGGTCGAGCTCCGGCAGGTCGATCGAGATGTCGGGCAGCAGGGCGGCAAGAATTCTCAGCAGGAAGGCGAACCCGATCAGGCCGATCACCACCTCGCCGACGCCCGTCGCGGCGTGGCGGGCCGAGTAGAGGCCGGGATGCTCGCGCGCCCACGCCTCGCGCCGGGCGGCGCGGGTGCCGGGTCTCGGCTCCAGCGGGAGCGGCATCGCGTCGTCGCCGTCGGCTGCGCTGTCGGTCAGCTCGGCGCGCTGGATCCTGCCGCCGGTCCACGACAGCCAGGTCTTGACGGCGAGGTCGTCGTGCTCGACGGCGAGCTTCTTCTCGCCCTTCTTGACCTCGGCGACCTGCTCGCCGTCGACGAACATGCGCACGACGTTGCCCGACCAGCTGCTGCTGTCGGGCTCGACCTCGATCAGCCTCCCGCGGTGCTCGATCTGCCAGCGCGTCGCCGCCATCGTCCGGGACGGTACCATACGACTGTATGGCGCCTGCTCCGGTCGACCACGACGCCCGCCGCGCGCAGCTGACGGCGGTCCTGCTCGACGTCGTCGACGAGCGTGGTCTGGAGGGCGCGAGCATCCGCGCGCTCGCGACCGCCGCCGGCGTCTCGATCGGCGCGGTGCAGCACTACTTCCCGACCAAGGACGCGCTGCTGCGGCACGCATACAAGGCGATCGAGGCCGAGCTGGAGGGGCGGATCGATGCACGGCTCGTCGGCGTCGCCGACGTGCGCGCGGCGGTCCGCGTCGTGCTGGAGGAGTTCCTGCCGCTCGACGCCGCGCGCATGAAGATCATCCGCGTGGCGACCGCGTTCGGGGTGCGGGCGCTCCACTCGCCCGCGCTCGCCGACGAGTTGCGCGACGACCTCGCCGAGCTGCGCCGGATCGTCACCGGCGCCTTCGCCGAGGCCGGGGTCGCGCACCCCGAGCGCGAGGCGGTGACGGCGATCGCGCTGGTCGACGGGCTCACGGAGCAGCTGCTGTTCGAGGCCGGCGGCTTCGGCCCGGACGACGCCGTCGCCGTGCTCGACGCGCACCTGGCGCGGGTGTTCGGGGAGGCGGGGTAGCGCCGCTACCCCGGCAGTTCGTCGGCGAAGCGGGCGAGGGCGTCGGGGTCGCGGTGGGGTGGGCCGTGGCCGAAGCAGACGACCGCGGGGCGCAGGGCGGCGAGGCGGCGGATCTGGTCGCGGTTGAGCGCCGGGTCGAGCGTGAAGCGGGCCGGCGGCTCGTGGAG
>JAEXXR010000118.1 GCA_023405705.1 Actinomycetes bacterium | reverse complement strand
CCTCGCAGCAGCATCCCGCGGACCCCGCAAGACCGGCGCCCTCATCACCGCCGACGACGCTGCTGCGGCGAGGAGATGGCCGAGTGGGCCGCCTCGTCCCGCCGCCGACCGGCGAGGATGGCCGAGTGGGCCGCCTCGTCCTGCCGCCGACCGGCGAGGAGATGGCCGAGTGGGCCGCCTCGTCCTTGGGCGTCTTCACGCGAACGTTCGCGTCCAGATTTGTCCACGCGAATGCTAAAGCGCTTTTGCGTGGTGCCGATGACCGGGGAGTCCGTCGAGTTGGCGCGTTCGCGCGCGATTGCCCTGGAGGTCCCGTCCCGATGTCCGGCCCGCCCAAGCTCCGGCTCCGCTCCGTCCGAGCGAAGCTGCTGCTGACGATCCTGCCCGTCGTCGCTCTCGCGATCGGCGGCCTCACGCTGCTCGCCGTCGACCGCTCGACCAGCGCGCAGGAGGACGCCGTCTACCGCGAGGCGTCGCAGCTGGCCGCGCGCGAGGCCAACAGATTCCAGGCGGAGGCGAGCGACGCCGTCGCCGTCGCGCGCGGTCTCGCGAGCGTGACGGAGAGAAAGGGCTCGATGACGCGCGAAGAGACGATCGAGCTGGCGCGCCACTACCTGGAGAGAAACCCGCAGCTGTCGGGCACCTACCTCGGCTTCGAGCCGAACGCCTTCGACGGCCGCGACGCCGAGTTCGCCGGGGATCCGAACCACGGCCCCGACGGGCGGATGGCGATCTGGTGGGGCTACGACGCCGACGGCAGATTCGTCCGCATGGCGCCGCTCGACGAGAGCGAGCAGTACTGGCAGATGCCGAAGGCGACGCTGAGAGAGGGCGTCACCGAGCCGTACCTGTACGAGGGCACGCTGATCACCTCGTTCACCGCGCCGATCCTGCGCGACGGCAGATTCATCGGCGTCTCGCAGACCGACAACGAGCTGACCCAGCTCGACGAGAACGTCAGAAGAGTCACCTTCCTCGACAGCGGCTACGCCTTCGTCGTCTCCAACACCGGCCTGTTCGTCTCCTTCCCGGACAGAAGACTGATCGGGACGACGACGCTGCAGCAGTACGCCAGAAGAGTCGGAGACCCGGTGCTGGCGCAGGTCGCGGCCGCGGTCAGAGCGGGCAGACGCGCCCAGTTCGAGACGAAGGACCCGCGCACCGGCGAGGACGTCGTGATGTTCACGGCGCCGGTGAGAACCGGCGGCTGGGGCTTCGTCACGGTCGCGCCGGTCGACGAGATCCTCGCCGAGGCCAACTCGCTGCGCACGACGCTGCTGCTGCTCGGCCTGCTCGCGCTGATAGTCGTCGGCGCCGTCGTCTGGTGGATCTCGGTCCGCCTGACGCGCCCGATCGGCGAGGTCGCGGACGCCGCCGACCGCATCAGCCGCGGCGACCTCGACATCGAGCTGAAGACCAGCTCCAACGACGAGCTGGGCCGGATGGCCGCCGCCTTCCGCCGCATGGTCGACTACCTGCGCGACCTCGCCGGCACCGCCGACGCGATGGCGCGCGGAGACCTCTCCCGCCGCGTCGAGCCGAAGTCGGAGGAGGACGTGCTCGGGCACGCCTTCGACCGCATGTCGGGCGAGCTGCGCGAGGCGCTCGGCGAGCAGTCGTCGCTGGAGGCGCTGACGGAGCGGATGGACCGCCTGGAGCACCGCGACCTGGCCGAGCTGGACGACGGCCTGCGCGCGATGAGCGACGGCGACCTGACCCGCTCGGCGCAGATCACGACGCGTCCGCTGGAGGCGCCCGACGGCCGTCCGATCGGCCGCCTCGCGCAGATCTTCAACGGGATGCTCGGCCGTGCCGGCTCCTCCGTCGAGAGCTACGACGCGATGCGCCGCCAGCTCGGCGGGATGCTCGACGACATCTCGCGCACCTCGACGAACGTCTCGCAGGCGTCGAGGCAGATGGCGTCGACCTCCGAGGAGGCCGGGCGCGCGGTCGGCGAGATCGCCGGCGCGATCGCCGAGGTCGCCCAGGGCGCCGAGCGCCAGGTCTCGACCGTCGGCTCCACGCGCGAGGCGAACGCCGGCATGGGCGGCGCGGTCTCCGCCTCGACCCAGTCGGCCCGCGCGACCGCCGACGCCGTCTCGGAGGCGCGCGACCTCGCCGAGCGCGGCGCGGCCGCCGTCGGCGAGGCGAGCGAGGCGATGCAGGCCGTGCGCGCCTCCTCCGAGGACGCGACCGCCGCGATCCGCGACCTCGGCGCGAAGTCGGAGCGGATCGGCGGCATCGTCGAGACGATCACCGGCATCTCCGAGCAGACCAACCTGCTGGCGCTGAACGCGGCGATCGAGGCGGCCCGCGCCGGCGAGCAGGGCCGCGGCTTCGCCGTCGTCGCCGAGGAGGTCCGGAAGCTGGCCGAGGAGTCCCAGGACGCCGCCGGCTCGATCGCCGGCCTGATCGAGGAGATCAGACGCGGCACCGCCAGAGCGGTCGCCGCCGTCGAGGCGGGCGCCGCCCGCACCAGCGCCGGCGTCGAGACGGTCGACCAGGCGCGCGGCACCTTCCGCTCGATCCGCGACGCGGTCGAGGCGGTCCACGCGCAGGTCGGCGAGATCACCGCCGCGATCGGCGCGATCGAGCAGGGCGGCAACAGAGTCCGCGACGACCTCGGCGCCGTCGCCGCGATCGCCGAGCAGACCTCCGCCGCCACCCAGCAGGTCTCCGCCTCCACCCAGGAGACGAGCGCCGCCACCCAGCAGATCGCCGCCTCCGCCCAGGAGCTGGCCCGCGCCGCCGAGGAGCTGGAGCGGCTGGCGGGTCGCTTCACGCTGGCGTAGCGCGGCGTCCCGTCACTCCGGCGGCCGCGGCTCGCCATCCCCTCGCCGCAGCAGCGTCGTGCTGCGG
>JAEXXR010000379.1 GCA_023405705.1 Actinomycetes bacterium | reverse complement strand
GCCTGCACCCGCGTCGCCGACAGCGACAGCTTCGTCAGCGCCGGGCCGGTCGCTCTGCCGCCGCCGGGCGGGTTCTGACCCGGATCGCCGCCGCCGGGCGGGTTTCGTCCGGGATCGCCGCCACCCGGCGGGTTCGTGCCGGGGTCGCCGCCCGGCGGCTGCTCCCCGCCGCCGTCTCTTCTCTCATCGTCTCTTCTGTCGACCGGCGGGACCGCTCGCGCGACGCCGCTCAGCGCGACGACGGTCGCGCCGGCGTCGCTGGTGTCGGCGATCCGCAGTCTCGCGCTGCGCTCGCCGGTCGCCGCGGGCGCGAAGCGGACGCCGACGGTGCAGCTCTCGCCGCTGTCCAGCACCGTGTCGCGGGCGCAGCTGCCGCCCTCCAGCGCGAACGAGCCGGCCTGCGCGCCGATCAGCCGGACGCCGCCGACCTTCAGCCTGCCGGTCCCGCTCGCGGTCACCCTCACCTGCTCGACGGCACTCTGCTCGCCCTCGGTCACCGTGCCGAAGTCGACCGCCTCGCGGTCGGCGGCGGCGGTCGTGCCGCCCGAGACGAGGAAGGCGTCGAAGACGGACAGGCCGCTCTTCGTACGCATCTCGATCTCGTGCTCGCCCGGCTCCAGCAGCTCGGAGTCGAAGACCGAGGTGCCGCGCACCGCCATCGGCGAGACGAAGTCGGCGACGCCGGCGTGCTCGCCGTCGATGAAGACGTCGGCGGTGCCGAGGTTGAAGTCGGTCGTCGCCCAGATCGTCACGCGCGTGCCGGTGAATCTCGCTTTCACGACCGCGCTCGTGTCGAAGCCGACGAGGTGGTAGCCGCCGATGTCCTCGGCGTACTGGTACGTGTTGCCCCACGCGCCGGTCTGGATCGCGCGCGGGTCTCTGTCGTCGATCACGTCGCTGAAGCGCTCGGAGAGCGGGTAGCCGTCCGGCGTCTCGCCGGCCAGCCTGATCTCCTGCTCGCCGCCCGGGCCGTCGACCTTCACGACGGCGCGGTGGTCGCCGTCGGCGGTGGGCGCGAAGGCGATCGCGAGCGTGCACGAGCCGCCGGCCGGCAGCTGTCTGCCGCTGCAGGCACTCGCGTCGACGTCGAACTGCCCCGGCGCGGCGCCGTCGACCGTCACGTCGCCGACGTCGACCGTGCCGGCGTCGCTCGCGACCAGCGTCACGTGCTTCGTCGCGCGCGACTCGACCGCCACGCTGCCGAAGTCGAGCCTCGGCCGGTTGATCGTCAGCGCCGGCTCGTCGACGAGCACGCCGTCGAACGCGAACGCGGTGTAGCTCGCGGCGGGGTTCGCCGTCCCGGTCGGCTCGACCTTGATCGTGTGCTCGCCCGGCGGCAGCGTGCCGGTGTCGAACAGCACCTGCTCCAGTCTCAGCGTCGGCGAGTAGAGGTCGACCTCCTGCGGCGCGCCGCCGTCGACCGAGAACCTGATGATCCCGATCTGCTCCGAGCGCAGCCCGACGACGCGGGCGCGCGTGCCGGTGAAGGTGATGACCGCCGTCTGGCCCGGGGAGGCCGACGACATGTGCGAGCCGCGCCATTCGCCCGGCTCGCGGTGGGGCGCCCAGTAGCCGGCATAGAGGATGCCCGGGTCGAGCGCGTGCATCATCGGCGCTTTCACCTGGAAGTCGTCGAGCAGCGCCCAGCCGCTCGCGCCGGCGGCCAGCTCGACGCCGACCTCGACGCGGCCGCAGTCGGCGGCCAGTCTGAACGTCGCGGTCTGACGGCCGCTCGTCCCGGCCGCGAGCGTCTTGCTCAGCACGGTCTCGTCGGTGCAGAGGTTGCGCACGAACAGCACGGCGTCGCCGCCGCCGGTCGCGACCTCGGCCGCGACGCGGTACGTCCCGTCGATCCCGAGCGGCTGCAGCGGCGCGGCGCCGCCGAGGCCGAGCACCTGCGAGAAGGCGCTGCGCTGCGCGCCGCCGGCGATCCAGCCGAAGCGCCCGTCCATCCGCTCGGCGGCGCTGCGCACCTCGGCGCCGCCGAGCGGCTCCGGCAGCGCCTCGCCGGTCGCCACGCCGGTCGACCCGGTGCGGTTCCAGGCGGCGTCGGCGGAGGCGAAGTCGCCGTTGATCGACGTGCCGGCGCTGAGCATCGGGAAGTCGGTCGTCAGGTCCGAGATCAGCATCGGGCGGATCTGGCCCTGCGGATACGTGTTGCCGCGGAAGGTGACGCGCGTGATCGGCGACTGGTCGCCGTAGCCCGAGCCGGTCCAGGGCGCCTTGTTGTACGGGTCCTGGCACCAGCAGCCGACCGCGTAGCCGTACGGCGGGCCGCCCTCGATCAGGTTGTCCTCCAGCACGACGTCGGAGATCTCGACCTGGCTCTGGTCGGGCGCGGAGGCGCCCCACGCGATGAAGGCGAAGCCGTGGCCGTTGTGGCCGGCCTGCAGCGTGTTGTTGTCGATGCGGATGTTGCGCGACGGTCTCGGGTTCGCTCTCCACCACGTGAACTCCCCGCCGCGCGGGTCGTGGTAGGAGGACCAGATGTAGAGCGAGTCGTCGTCGGTCTCGATTCTGGAGCCGGTGATGCGGATGTCGCTGGAGTTCTGGAGGCTGATGCCGTCGGTGTTGGCCTCGATCGCGCCGGTCACCGGGTCGGGCTCGGGGCTTCTGATGTGGATCGAGTCGACGAGGCCTCTGCGCGTCCCGTAGAGCATCACGTGGTAGACGTGGCCCTCGTGGATCCCGATGTCGCGGATCGCGTAGTCGGTCACCTCGTAGAAGCCGATCGCGGAGATCTGGATCGTCTCGTCGAGGCCGCCGGAGGCGAGCGTCATCTGGATTCTGCCGCTGCCGCTGACCGACACGTCCTGCGTGTGGCTGGCGAAGACCAGCGGCAGGTTGGTGAAGTTGGCGAGGTCGCCTCTGGCGTTGTAGTGGCCGAGCGTCGGCGCTCTGGAGTAGTGGGCGACCTGCTGGCTCTGCTCCAGCACCCCGTCGATCCGCAGCTCGACGCCCTGCTTCAGCCGCAGGTCGCCGGAGACGAAGGTGCGGCCGGACTTCAGCACGACGGTGCCGCCGCCGGCGGCCGACTGGTCGTCGATCGCCTGCTGGATCGCGACGCGGTCGTTGGTCGACCCGTCGCCCGCGGCCGCGTACGGCGCGGCGGTGACGTCGATCTCGGCTGCCTGCGCGGTCGTCGCGGCGCCCCCCGCGACGGTCAGCGCTGCCAGCGAGCACGTCAAGCCCCGGCGCGCTCGGCGCCGCCAGGCCAACTGCCTGCAACTCATGTTCTCTCCCGGACGCTAGATGCTATAGCGACTTGCCGCTATAGCATTCACTCTCATCGGGGGCGTGTCAACACGCCAGGACGATGAAAGACGAATTCATTCACCGTGACTCCGGAGTCACGGTGACGTGGCGTGGAAGCGAAGTCGCGGCGGGGGGCCTGCGAGCGCGCGCGGGGCGCCGAGGGGACCGGAG
>JAEXXR010000014.1 GCA_023405705.1 Actinomycetes bacterium | reverse complement strand
CTGCAGGTCGGCGGCCGGCGCGCGAAGGCGGCGTCGGAGGCCGACCACGCCGACCCGCGCGCGCTGCTGGAGCTGGTCGGCCTCGGCGACCGCGCCGACGCCTACCCGCGCCAGCTGTCGGGCGGCATGCGCCAGCGCGTCGCGATCGCCCGCGCGCTCGTGACGAGACCGCGGGTGCTGCTGATGGACGAGCCGTTCGGCGCGCTGGACGAGATCACGCGCGAGACGATGAACCGCGAGCTGCTGCGGATCTGGGCGGAGACGGGGACGACGATCGTCTTCGTCACCCACTCGATCGCGGAGGCGGTCTTCCTCTCCCAGCGGATCGCGGTGCTGACGGCCAACCCCGGCCGCCTGGCCGGCATGATCGACGTCGACCTGCCGCCCGAGCGGCTGCCGGAGATGCGCGACGCGGCGGAATTCGTCGCGATCGCCGCCCGCGCGCGGGCGCTGCTGCACGGAGGCTCCGCATGAGCTGGACTGCGAGCGACCTGCGCGGCGCGGCCGGCCGCGGGCTGATGGCGCTGAGCGGGATCGCCCTCGGGATCTTCCTGTGGTGGGCGATCGTGACGGTGTTCGACGTCGCGCCCTACGTGGTGCCGCCGCCGGGCGACGTCTGGAGATCGCTGACCGACGACTTCCCGCTGCTGATGGAGAACCTCTGGCCGACGGCCGAGGAGGCGCTGCTGGGCTTCGCGATCGGCAACCTGCTGGCGATCGCGATCGCGATCCTCTTCGTCCACAACAAGACGGCCGAGCGCAGCTTCTTCCCGGTCGCCGTCTTCGTCCAGACACTGCCGCTGGTCGCGGTCGCCCCGGTGCTGGTGCTGATGTTCGGCAACGGCATGGCGCCGAAGGTGATGATCGCGGCGCTGATGACGCTCTTCCCGACGCTCGTCAACATGGTCCGCGGCTTCAACTCGATCAGCCCCCAGACGGTCGAGCTGTTCCGCGTCCTGTCGGCCTCCAAGCCGGACGTCTTCTGGAAGGCGCGCACCTACGCCGCCCTGCCGTTCCTCTTCTCGGCGCTGAAGATCGCCTCCACCTCGGCGGTGATCGGCGCGATCGTCGCCGAGTGGATCGGCGCCGACAAGGGCCTCGGCTTCCTGATCATCAACGCGACCTACAACTTCCAGACGCCGCTGCTGTACTCGACGATGATCGTCGCGTCGCTGTTCGCGCTGGCCCTGTTCGCGTTGATCGGCCTGATCGAGAAGCTCGTCGTCACCTGGGAGACCGACGACTAGCCGGACCTGTGTCATCCAGTGCGTCGCAGTGACGCACTGGATGACGCTCCTCCTCCCGCCGCGCGGCGCGGCCGCGGTCAGGCGGCCGCGCGGGCGGCGGCCAGCTCGACGAGCCGGTCGACGAGGCGGCCGATGAACGCCTCGCCCTCGCCGCGGAAGGGGACCTCGCAGTTGGGCGGCTCGCCGCCGGTGCCCTTGAAGTCGGCGTAGGTCATGCCGGCGGTCCGCTCGCCGCCCAGCTCGACGCCGACCGCCAGCAGCCGGTGCGCCGACAGCAGCGCCGGGTCGAGCACGCTGCCGACGACGAACGGGTCGTGGACGTGCGCGCCGCGGAAGCCGTCGTACTGCTCGTGGAAGTCGAAGTAGAAGTCGAGCGAATCCTCGACGAAGCGGACGACCGGCCCGTCGCCGGCGCGCTCGCGCAGGTCGGCGAGGTGGTGGGGGAGGATCGCCGCGGTCTGGGTCACGTCGAGGCCCATCAGCAGCGGCGGCGGCGCGCCGTCGCGGCCGAAGCGGCGCAGCACGCAGGCGGCCGCCTCGGGGTCGACGGTCATGTTCCACTCGGTGACCGGCGTCGTGTTGCCGGCCTCTCTGAAGGTGCCGCCCATGATCACGAGCCGTCTCAGCAGCTTCGGCAGCTCGGGCTCCCACAGCACGGCGGCGGCGACGTTCGTCAGCGGCCCGAGCGCGACGAGCGTGATCTCGCCCGGCCGCGCCCGCGCCTGCTCGACGATCAGCTGCGCCGCGCCGCGCTCGGAGGCGGCGGCGGCCGGCGGCACGACGACCGCGCGGCCGATCCCCTCCAGCCCGTGCGTCTCCGGCGTCGGCGTCAGCGGTCTGCACAACGGCGCCGCGGCGCCGATCGCGACCTCGACGTCGCCGCGCCCGGCCAGCTCCAGCACCGCGAGCGTGTTGCGCGTGACGTGCTCGACCTCGATGTTCCCCGCCACCGTGGTGACGCCGACCAGCTCGGCCTCCTCGCTCGCCGCCGCGAACAGCAGCGCGAGCGCGTCGTCGATCCCGGTGTCGACGTCGAGGATGAGCGGGACGGGAGTGCTGCTGTTCGACATGCTGAACCTGCTCTGCGTAGTTGACCGGCCAGCATATCCTCGGCAGGTGGCGCCGCAGCTCCGCCGAGCGCGGCGCGACCGGCCCGTCGCGCTCAGCTCAGCTCAGCACCAGCCGCCACCGCCGTAGGAGAGCCGGTTGCCGGGGATCGTCGGGAGCCAGTGCCCGGTGTCGTAGACCGACGGGTCCGACGCATACGGGTACATCTGCGCCGGCGTCGTCTGCTGCCCGCCCGTGACCGCGTTGTAGGTCACCTGGAGGTCGTACCAGAACGACGCGTGGTCGGACGAGCCCTTCCAGCCGTTGCCCATGTCGCTGCACGTGTTGGGCGAGGAGGAGGCGACCTCGCCGCCCGCGTCGACGCGCGTCAGCGACGAGACGAAGCGGTTTCTCCACGCCGACGCCGGCAGATAGCCGAGCCAGACGTTGTCGAACCCGACCCACCAGTCGTTGCCGAAGCGCACGATCGCGTACCGGTGCACGAGCCCGTCGTTGAACGGGACGACCATCCCGGGTGCGAAGCTCGGGTCGACCTGGACCCAGCCGCAGCCGTTGTAGCAGGTGCTCTGGCCGCCGTCGAAGTGGTAGACGAAGAACGTCGGCCAGGCGTTCGCGTTGAAGTAGCGGTCGGCGGTCCATCCCGCTTCGACGGTGCTGAAGGTGCTCCAGCCGGCGGCGTCGTCGATCGCCCACAGCTGCGAGATGCTGTGCTCGCCGGCGAGCGGCGCGAGGTAGGGCGTGTCGTTGGTCTGTCCGCCCGAGATGCCGACGATGTTGCCCGGAGCGAAGTACTGCTGGCCGATCGCGTACGAGTAGTAGGCGCCGTTCTGGTACACGGTCAGCGGCTGCGCGCCGCCCGCGCGGCCCCGGGCTGTGCCGGCGCTCTCCTTGCGCGGCTCGCCCTTCGGCGCGTTCACGGCCTTCGGCCAGGGCAGCTGCCCGTCGCGGCAGACCGGCGCCTGGCGCAGCTTCGGCGCTCCGGCGACGGTCGGCGGCGCGAACGGCGGCGGCGCCTTCTGCGCGGCCGCGACCGCTCTGCACGTGTAGC
>JAEXXR010000457.1 GCA_023405705.1 Actinomycetes bacterium | reverse complement strand
GACGCCGATCGTGTTCTCGTCGATCAGCGGCGCCAGCTCCTCGACGCCGACGGTCGTCGCCCCGCGCGGCAGGTCGGCCTGGCGCGGCTCGACGTCGAAGTAGCGGCAGAACTTGTCCCACACGACGTGAACGTCGGCGCCGTAGACGAGGTTGGGCCGGTCGCTGGGCTTCCCGGCCTTCGCGCGCGCGTTTCTCCACCGCCACTTCATCGCGAGCGCACCGAGCATGACCGCCTCCGAGGAGCCGGCCGTCGCGGTCCCCGGCGCCTCCGGCTCGCCCTCCCCGTGGAAGAGGTGGTGGAGCATCCGCACGCAGCGGTTCGCGATCTCCGCCGTGCGCGGGTACTCGGCGTGGTCGATCCAGTTGCGGTGAAGGTTGTTCTCGATCACGAAGCGCGCCTCCGGCTCCATGAACGTCGTCACGAAGGTGGCGAGGTTCTTCGCCGGATCGCCGTCGAGCAGCATCTCCGACTGCACGAGCGCGAGCGCCACGCGCGGGTCGCGGCTGTGCTCCGGCAGGTGCCGGATCGGCGCCGGCTCGGTGAAGTACCTCTCGGCGAAGTTGACCTCTCGCCCGTCCTCGGTCCGCTCGTCCAGCATCAGGCCCGTCCCTCCTGGTCGCATGACGGTCTTGCGCGACGCTACCGGAGGCGCGCCGCGCCCGGCCTGAGCCGGGCGCCTTCGCAGGGCGTGCGGCCGCTAAGGCTGCAGCCGTCAGGAGGCGCCCTTGGAGTTGCCGGTGTACTCGTCGAAGACGCCGATCACCCAGTCGATGAAGTGGTCGGCGCACATGCGTGCGCCGCTGGTCGCCGCGCGCGCTCGGAAAATTTCACTGAAAGCTCTTCAGTGAGCTGGTACGGTTGTCGCGTCGCGCTACCCCGGCCGCGACGGGATGACCTAGGAGAGAGCGATGAGAGCTCGCAGCACCGCCGCGCTGGCGCTCGCCGGCGCGATGATCGCCGCTGCGCCGGCCGCAGCGGCCGCCGCCCGGCAGCAGCCTGCAGACACGGTCCTGCGCAACGGCTACGTGCGCACGGTCGACGACCGCGACAGCGTCAGAGAGGCGCTCGCGGTACGCGACGGCAGGATCGTCTACGTCGGCAGCGACCGCGGCGCGAGGGCGTGGGTCGGCAGACGCACCAGAGTCGTCGACCTGCGCGGCCGGATGGTGATGCCGGGGCTGCACGACGGCCACACGCACACGCTCTCCGGCGGCGCCGCGATCGGCGCCTGCAACCTCGACTACGCGCCGCTGACGATCGCGCAGTTCCAGCAGGAGATCCAGGCCTGCCTCGACCGCACCAGAGACAAGGAGCCGGGCGGCTGGCTGTCCGTCAGCGGCTGGTACCGCCAGGCGATGCAGCCGGCCGGGACGGACGCGACGCGCGCGACGCTCGACGCCCTCAGAACGAGCCGGCCGATCGTCGTCAACTCGACCGACGGCCACACCGACCTCGCCAACTCCGCGGCGCTGAGACTCGCCGGCATCACCGCGCAGACGCCCGACCCGCCCGGGGGCGAGATCAAGCGCGACGCCGCGGGCGAGCCGACCGGCATCCTCGAGGACTCCGCCGGCCGGATCGTCCAGAGAATGGTCCCGCCGCCGACGGCCGCCGAGAATCTCGTCGCCGCTCGGGCGGCGCTCGACGCCTTCCGCAGACAGGGCGTGACGGCGTTCATGGACCAGTTCTCCGACGACGCGACGGCGCAGGCGTTCGAGACGTTGCGCAAGCGCGGGCAGCTGACGGCGCGCGTCGCGCTCGCTCCGGGCATCACGCAGGCATCCGCGAAGGACCCGGTCGAGGCGATCGCACCGGTCCTCGCGATGCGGCGCAAGTGGGAGACCGGGCCGATCACCGCGAGACCGGGGCTGCGCGTGCGCAACGTCGGCGAGCTGACGCAGGACGGCGTCCTGCAGGCGCCGGCGCAGACCGCCTCCTTCCTGGAGCCCTACTTCGTCAACGCCGGCACCGAGGAGAGCCCGAGATGGGTGCCCGGGACCGACCGCGGCCCTGACCCGTACTGGACGACCAGACAGCTCGCCGACGTGACGGCGCTGCTGCTGAGAAGAGGGATCAGCCCGGAGGTGCACGCGATCGGCGACCGCGCCGTGCGGCACACGCTCGACGCCTTCGCGATCGCGCGCAAGCGCAGCGGCAGCAGACTGCCGCTGTCGATCTCGCACGCCGAGTCGGTCCACCCCGACGACCTGGCGCGCTTCAAGCGGCTCGACGTCGCCCCGGCGATGGCCTTCCAGTGGGCGAAGCCGGCGTTCGACTCGATCGACGCCGCCAAGGACCAGCTCGGCCCCGAGCGGTTCGCGCGCACCGAGCCGATCGGCACGCTGTGGAAGGCCGGCGCGCGCGTCGCGGTCGCCTCCGACTGGCCGGTCGACCCGCTCGACGAGTGGCTGCTGCTGCAGGTCGGCGTCACGCGCGAGAACCCGGACGGCGGCAGACGCTACGCCGGCCGCCTCGGCAGCAGCCCGCTGCTGCCGCGCGCCGCAGCGATCCGCGCGATCACGGCCAACACCGCCCGCATCATGCTGCAGGACGACAAGACCGGATCGCTGGAGAAGGGCAAGCTCGCCGACCTGATCGTGCTCGACCGCAACTTCTTCCGCGTTCCCGCGAAGCAGATCCGGAAGACGAGAGTGCTGATGACGATGGTCGGCGGCAAGGTCGTCTACGCGGCGAAGGGCCGCTGAGGCCCGGCTGAGCGAGCGGAGCGCGCCGTGCCGGGCGCGCTCCGCGTCCGGCCGCCACTCAGCCGCGCTCGGGCAGGCCGGTCACGCGGATGCCGGCGGTCGTCTTGTGACGGATGTTGATCCCGATCAGGAGGGCCGTCAGCGACTCGGCGATGCGGGCCTGCTCGAGGCGGCCGCAGTCGACGGCGCGCAGGCCGGCGATCCGGTCGATCAGCGCGGCGACCGTCGCCTTCGCCGCTCTGTCGTCGCCGCAGACGAGCACGTCCTGGTCGAGGGCGTGGGCGAGGTCGGCGAGCTTCGCGCCGGAGACGGTGTGGAGCGCGCTGACGACCTCGACCTCCGCCGGCAGCAGGTCACGCGCCTGCTCGGCGGCCGAGCCCTGCCAGACGCCGAGCATCCGCGTCGGGCGGCCGCCGACCGCGGCGGCGAGCGGGACGGTGCAGTCGACGACGACCGTCCCGGCGCGCAGCGCCTCTCTGAGGCCTCTCAGCGTCGCCGCCTGGCTGGCGAACGGCACGCAGACGAAGACGACCTCCGCCGCGGCGACCGCGTCGGCGTTGACGTGGGCGGTGACCTGCGCCTGCGGGACGGCGGCTGCGACCGCCTCGGCGGCCGTCTGCGCCGACTCGGCCCTGCGCGACCCGACCGCGACCGGCAGGCCGGCGGCGGCGAGGCGGACGGCGAGGCCGAGACCGAGCTCGCCGGTCCCGCCGACGATCGCGACGGTGGGGTTGCTCATGCTGCTGCTCCTGTCTGGCAGGCCGCCGGCAGCTCGTGCCGGCGGCGGATCTCGTAGAGGGTGGTGCGCTCGGCGGCGGGTCGTCTGGCTCTGTGCGCGGCGGCGGCGAGTTGGTCGGGGTCGAGCTTGGTGCCGTGCTGGCTGCCGGCGAGGCGGCTGATGCTCTCTTCCATGAGGGTGCCGCCGAGGTCGTTGACGCCCCAGCGCAGCGCCTCGGTGGCGGCGGGCAGGCCCATCTTGACCCAGGAGGCCTGGACGTTGGCGATGGTGCGGCCGAGGGCGAGGCGGAAGACGGCGGTGTGCTTGAGGTTGTCGTCGGCCTCGATCTCCGCGACGCCGTGGGTGCGGCCCAGCAGCGTCTGGAAGGGGATGAAGGAGAGCGGCACGAACTCGGTGATCCCGCCGGTGCGCTCCTGGAGGGCGCGGATGACGCGCATGTGCTCGGCCAGCTCCCACGGCTCCTCGATGTGGCCGAACATCACCGTGGAGGTCGAGCGCAGCCCGGCGGCGTGGCTCGCTTCGATCACCTCGACCCAGCGCGCGACCGGCAGCTTGTTCGGCGAGATCCGCTCCCGCACGCCGTCGTGCAGCACCTCGGCCGCCGTGCCGGGCGTCGAGCCCAGGCCCGCCTCGCGCAGCCGCGCGAAGATCTCGCCCAGCGGCAGGCCGCCGCTGATGTCCTGCATGTGCGCGATCTCCATCGGCGAGTACGCGTGGAGGTGGAGGTGCGGAGCCGTGGCCTTGGCGACCCGCAGCCAGCGCAGGTACTCCTCGAAATCCCAATCCGGATGGATCCCCGACTGGATGCACAGCTCACTCGCCCCATACGCGACCGCGTCCCGCACCCGCGCGACGAACTCCTCCTCGGAGTGCTCGTAGGCATCCGATGAGCGTCTGCCCTGCCCGAAGCCGCAGAAGGCACAGCCGACCGTGCAGACGTTGGAGATGTTGATGTTGCGATTGACGACGAACGTCACCGTCTCGCCCGCCAGCTCTGAGCGCAGCTCGTCCGCCGCGCCCCGGATCGCCTCGACCGCCTCCGGCCGCCGCTCCGCGAACAACGCCGTCA
>JAEXXR010000421.1 GCA_023405705.1 Actinomycetes bacterium | reverse complement strand
CGGCGACGCCGGGCGGTGCGACAGGAGATCGCGGAGATGCTCGCGCGGTCTGCGTGCGGGCACGGTGAAAGAGCCGGAGGCTCCGGCCGATTACCATGCGCACGATGGCCGACGAGTCTTCCCCCACTCCCGGCGCGGCGAAACCGCCACACCAGCCCGCGTCCGTCTCCGCGAATCGCGTCGCGATGATCATCTCCGCCGCCGAGGAGACCGCGGCGAGGCTGCGTGAAGAGGGCGAGGCGAAGCTGCGCGAGCGGATCGCCGAAGCCGACCGCGCCGCCGGCTTCCGCGTGGCGGCCGCCGAGGAGGAGGCCGGCGACATCATCGGCGAGGCGAGAAGACTCGCCGAGCGGATCGTCGCCGACGCCAGAGCCGAGGCCGCGCGAATGAGAACCGCCGCCACCGCCGGCGCCGCCGACATCAGAGCGGCCGCCGAGCACGAGGCGCGCGAGATCCGCGTCGAAGCGGAGAGATGGGCCGCCGAGAAGCAGGCCGAGGGCGAGCGCCGTGCGCGCGAGCTGACCAGCGAGGCCCGCGCCGTCGCCGGCGACGTCCGCGCCGAGGGCCAGGAGCTGACCGAGAACCTGCGCGAGCTTGGCGGCTCGCTGAGAGCGAACGCCGAGCGCCTGCTGCGCGACGTGCTGAAGGTCCACAACCAGCTGTCGTCCCGGATCGCGGAGATCGAGCCGGAGCCGGAGCCCGCCGCCCGTTCGCGGTCCCGCTCCGCCGACTTGCGCGACCGCGGCTGGGAGCGCTCCGACCGTGCGGATCGCACCCCGCGCAACGGCGCCGCCTCGCGTCGCCGCGCCGACGACGACCTCGACGTGCCGGAGTTCATCCCCCAGCGCTGACGGGCTTCTCCCCGTCTCCCGCCGGCCTCATGACATCCGGCGCGCGAGCACGGTACACTCCATCTCCTCCTGGGGCTATAGCTCAGCTGGGAGAGCGTCGCGCTGGCAGCGCGAAGGTCGTCGGTTCGAGCCCGACTAGCTCCATCGGAACGAAACCCTCGCTACGGCGGGGGTTTCGTCGTTTCGGGGGGAGGCGAACTTGGGCGGGTTCGGCGGCGGGGGTACCACGAGGGGGTACCAGACTCCGGGCAGACTCGCACCTCATGGAGACGACGATCTCGGCTCGGGAGGAGGCCTTGCGTCGCATCGATGCCGCGGCGAGACGGCTTGGCGTCGCTCGAAGCGACATCGTTGCCCCGGCGGCCGAGCGGTAGCTCGTCCAACTCCACGACGGATGCTCGTGGTGGACACAGGCCCCGTCGGGCTCGGGCAGTCCGGGTCGTCCTCCGACCTGTGTCGCATGCAGGACGCGCGACATGCGACGGCAGCCGCATCTCGCGGAGGACGGCGCACGCTACGCTCAGCGGGCGATGACGATCACTGCCGCCACAGCTCTCCACGTGCGCCGGATCGTCATCAAGATTGCGATTGCCACCTAGGCCTGCGCGCACACTGCGCCGCAGGCCGATACCGGTCCCCGACGGGGTCGGCGGCGTTCGCGGTCGCGGCTCATCGGGGGAACTCCGAGGAGCCACGATGCCACCCGTCCACCATCTCGAGATCGACGTGTCGGACCACCCTGACGTGCTGCAGCGGATCGTCTCGGTCTGCCGCCGGCGAGCGTGCCGGATCGTCAGCCTGCGTTACGCGGCCTGCGGCGACGGCGAGTCCGCGCGGGTGGCGCTCGGCGTCGAGGGCCTGTACGCGGCTCGCGTCGGACGGTGGCTCGAGGGACTCGTCGACGTGCTCGCTGTGCGGACGGTGTCCGTGGACGTCCCGTCGCGCGAGCGGATGACGAGCACGACGATGCGAACGTGACCCGCGAGCGTCTGCCAGCGTCGGCGGGCAGTCAGCCTCGCCGAAGCTGCTGCGCGATCTCGACGACGACGTCGACCGTCGCGCGGACGTCGTCGTCGGTCGTGCGGAAGTTCACGACGCAGGCGCGCAGGCACGATCGGCCGTCGATCGTCGCCGCCGCGAGCAGAAGGCGCCCGTCGCGGCGGATCGCGTCGGTCAGACGAGCCGTCCGCGCGCCGGCGTTCTCGCCGTCGCACCAGCGGTGGCGGAAGCAGACGGCCGAGAGCGGGGCGGCGCTCAGAAGCTCCAGCTCGGGGTGGGCGTCGATCAGCTGCTCCAGCAGCCGCGCTTGGGCGAGGTTGCGCTCGATCGCGGCGCGAATCGCGGTCGCGCCGTGGACGCGGAAGGCGAGCCACAGCTTCAGCGCCCGCAGCGGGCGCGAGTACTCCAGCGTGCGATCGACCGCGTGCAGCTCCGCTGCTCCGCCTGGCTCGTCGGCGTGCGGGATGTAGTCCTCCTGGTGGGAGAACGTCCGCTCGAGCGCGGTGCGGTCGCGCACCAGCAGGACGCTGCATGCCTTCGGGACGTACAGCCACTTGTGCGCATCGACCGTCGCCGAGTCGACGCGGTCGAGTCCGCGGAAGTGCGGGGCCGCGACGGTCGCCGCCGCCGGCAGGCCATAGGCGCCGTCGACGTGCAGCCATACGCCGCGCCGCCTGGCGACGTCCGCGAGCCCGTCGAGATCGTCGACCGCACCGGTCAGGGTCGTTCCCGCGGTGGCGACGATCGCGACCGGCACGATCCCGGCAGCCAGATCGGCGGCGACCGCCGCGTCGCAGGCGGCGACGTCCATCCGGCGCCACGCGTCGAGCGCGATCGCCCGCACGTTGTCACCTCCGACCCCCAGCACCTCCGCCGCTCGCCGCACCGAGTAGTGCGCCTCCCGCGAGCAGTAGATCGCGAGGGTCCGCCCCTCCGCACCGCGGTGGCGGAAGCCCGGAATCGCCTGCTCGCGCGCAGCCGTCAGCGCGGTCAGGTTCGCGATCGTCCCGCCCGGAGCGAGCAGCCCGTCGATCGGCGTTCCGAAGCCGACGAACTCGCCGACCCAGCGGACCGCCTGCGCCTCGATCAGATCCGCTCCGCCGGCGGCGACGGCGACGTTGACGTCGTGGGCGGCGGCGAGCGCATCGCCGAGCACCCCGATCTCCAAGCCGGAGGAGCCGACGTAGGCCAGGTAGCGCGGCCGGGCCGGTGACAGCGACCGGTCGAGCATCACCGCCGCGCGGTCGAGTGCGGCGATCGCATCCTCTCCGGTCTCCGGCATCGAACGACTCAGCAGCGTGCGGTCGCGCACATCCAGGGCCGGCTGGCCAGGGCGCGCGCGATCGAATGACCGCCAGCTCGCCAGGATCAGCTCGGCCGCGTGGTTCAGCGCACGCTCGCGGTCGGCGAGCGCCAACGACGGAGCGTCTGTCATCTCCCGGTCCGCAGCTCGTAGCCGCCGGCGGCCAATTCAGCCAGCACGCGTCGCTGATGGGCGTCGTCGTCGACATCGACGGTGAGTGCGACGGCTGCGGCGCGCAGCGGCAGCTCGGCCTCGTCGCGAAGATGCTCGAGTTGGACCACGTTGGCCTGGCAGCGCGCGAGCACCGCGAGCAGCGCGGCGAGCGCACCTGGCCGATCGGAGACCCGCGTCACGATCCGTGCGCGCCGTCCTTCGCGCGCGTCGACGCGGCTGACGATCGACGCGAGCAGGGCCGTGTCGACGTTGCCGCCGGACACCACCAGCGCGGTCGCACCGTGCTGCGCCGGCGCGACGAGCCCGGAGAGGAGGGCGGCCAACGGGGTCGCGCCCGCCCCTTCGACGACGAGCTTCGCGCCCGCGAGCAGCTGGACCATCGCCTCGCCGATCGCGTCGTCCTCCACGCGCACGATGTCGTCGACCCACCGCTCGAGCAGCGGCGCGTTGCGCTCGCCGACGCGGCGGACCGCGATTCCGTCGGCGATCGTGTCGACCGGTCCGCGACGAACCGCGCCCAGCTCGACCGCGACCACCTCGACCTCCGGCCGCAGCTGCTTGAGCGCGAACGCGGCTCCGCTCGCCAGCCCGCCGCCGCCGAGCGGCACGACGACCTTCGCCAGCGCGTCGACGTCCTCGGCCAGCTCGATCCCGACGCCGGCCTGACCGGCGATCACGTCGAGATCGTCGTACGGGTGCACGAACGCCATCCCGGCATCGGCCGCACGCTCGCGCGCGGCGGCGAGCGTCTCCTCGACCGTCTCCCCCTCCAGCCGGACCGTCGCGCCGAGCGCCTTGACCGCGGTCAGCTTCGCGCGCGACGCCTCGACCGGCATGAAGATCTCGCACGGGATGCCGCGGTGCCGGGCCGCGAACGCGACACCCTGGGCGTGGTTGCCGGCGCTGCCGGCGACGACGCCGCGTTCAGCGCCGCCGAGCGCGCGCAGCTTGCTCAGCGCGCCGCGCAGCTTGAACGCCCCTGTGCGTTGCAGGCACTCGGCCTTGAGCACGATCGTCCCGCCGCAGCGCTCGGACAGCGCCGCCGACGGGATCGCGGGTGTGCGCAGCACGACATCGGCCGCGGAGCGATGCGCAGCGATGCAGCGCCCGAGCGAGAGCGTCCCCGGCTCGGCGTCGCCGCGGATCTGCGTCGCGCCCATCAGACGGCCTCGCGCGCCCGCTCGGCGGTCGGCAGCTCGGCCAGCAGCAGCGCCGACTCGGACCGCCACCGCTCGACGTTGCGCAGCTTGATCTCCTCGTAGCCGCGGATCGTGTCGGCGGAGTCGCAGATGGCGAGCACCGCCGCTGCCGTCGCCGGGGCGAGACGGTCGAGCGCCGTCTCGACGAGCGAGAGGTACTCGCGCGGAAGCGCCCGCTCGACACGCCGCACCTCAGCACGGCCGAACGGATCCAGCGCCGTCCCGCGCAGGCCCCGCATTGAGCGCAGCGCGACGAGCAGCGGCAGCGACCAGCGCCCCAGTCTGAGCTTGCGTCTCAGGCCGAGCGCGCGCAGCAGCGGCGGGTGCAGCCGCAGCCAGTAGGCGGCGCCCGGGCCGAACTCGCGCTCGCGCCGCGCCCGCTCCTCCGGCAGCAGGTGCAGCCGCGCCACCTCGTACTCGTCCTTGTACGCGGTCAGCTGGTGAAGTCGTCTGGCGACGGCTGCGGTAACGGCCGTCTCGCCCGGCGTGCGCTCCGACTCGATCGTGGCGACCTGCTCCAGCGCGCGCAGATACGGCCGAACCGCGCGCATGCCCCCGAAGCCGTCGAGGTCGTGCGCCCGCTCCTGCACCAGCTCCCGGACCGCGTCGGGCAGCGCGCTCTCGGCGACGGCTGCCACGACGGCCCGGCTCGGCGCCCGCTGGGCCGGTTCATCCCCGAACAGGGCCTCGACCGCCTCCGGCGCTGCCACCACGGCGCGCCCCCAGCCGAGCGCGTGCAGGTTCGTCTCGACGGCGGCGCCGTTGAGCTCGACCGCGCCCGTGAGCGCCGCCCAGCTGACCGGGATCGCGCCGAGCTGCCACGCCGCGCCGAGCAGCAGCATGTTCGCCGGCACGTGATCGCCGAGCGCACGCTGCGAGAGCCCCTGCGCGTCGGTGACGACCGGGACCTCGCGCACGCGCCGCTCGATCCGCCCCAGCAGCGACTCCCTGCGCGGGTGCCGCACCTTGGGGTCGACGACCATCGCGGCGGTCGGCACCTGCGAGTCGGACACGACCGCGACGGTCCGCTCCCCGTCGAGCGCGCCGAGCATCCGCGGGTCGGCGGCGGCGAGCAGGTCGAACGCGAGCAGCACGTCGACCGAGCGGTCGGTCGCCCGCGCCGGCCCCGCGTCCTGCTGGGCGGAGAGGCGGACGTCGGAGACGACCGGTCCGGCCTTCTGGCTCATGCCCGTCTGGTCGAGGCCGGCCGCGGAGTGACCGTCGAGATGGGCCGCCATCGACAGCACCTGGGCGACCGTCACGACGCCGGTGCCGCCGATCCCGACCAGCCGGACCGTCACGTCGTCGAGCGCGCGCGGCGCCGGCTCGGGCAGGTCCGTCGGCGGAGCCAGCAGCGTGCGCTCGCGTCTGCCGGGCACGACGGTCAGGAACGACGGGCAGTCGCCCTTCAGGCATGTCATGTCCGTGTTGCACGACGCCTGGTGGATGCGGGTCTTGCGGCCGAACGGCGTCTCGACCGGCTCGACGCTGAGGCAACCCGACTGGTCGCCGCAGTCGCCGCAGCCTTCGCAGACGCGCTCGTTGATCCAGACCCGCTCGGTCGGTCTCGGCAGCGTTCCGCGACGCCGCAGACGCCGGCGCTCGGCGGCGCACATCTGGTCGTGGACCAGCACGGTGACGCCGCTGACCGCGGCCAGCTCACGTTCCACCGCGTCGAGCTCCGCACGGTCGCGGACCTCGACGCCAGCCGCCAGCGAGACCCCGCGGTACTTGCCGACGTCGTCGGTCGTCACGACCGTGCGCGCGACACCCTCGGCCGCGAGCATGCGGGTCAGCTCCGGGACCGGCAGCACCCCCTGGACGCGCTGCCCGCCGGTCATCGCGACCGCATCGTTGTAGAGCAGCTTGTACGTGACGTCGACGCCGGCGGCGACCGCGGCGCGGACGGCCAGCGAGGCCGAGTGGTGGAAGGTGCCGTCGCCGACGTTCTGGGTGAAGTGTCTGCGCGCGGTGAACGGCGCCATGCCGATCCACTGCGCGCCCTCGCCGCCCATCTGCGTGACGCCGGTGATCTCACCCGCGCGCTGCTCCTCGTTGACGACCATGACGTGGCAGCCGATCCCGACGCCGACGAGCGTCTCGGAACCGGCGCGCGTCGAGCTGTTGTGCGGGCAGCCGGAGCAGAACGCCGCCACGCGCGCGACCGGCAGCGGCGTCGCGACCGTCCGTCTCGCAAGCGCCTCCAGCCGGATGCGCGCCGAGGGCAGGGCGGTCAGCGGCTCGCCGAGCAGCCGAGCCAGCGCGCGGGCGACGTCGTCGGCGCCGACCGTGCCGCGCGTCGGCAGCAGCGTCTCCCCCGCCGCGTCACGCTTGCCGAGCACCGCTGGCGGCGCGTTGGTCCCGTACAGCGCGGCGCGCACCTCCTGCTCGACGAACGGCAGCTTGTCCTCGACGACGAGCACCCGCTCGAGGCCGTCGGCGAAGCGGCGGATGCCGTCGCCGTCCAACGGCCACAGCAGCTCGAGCTTCAGCAGCCGCACGCCCAGCTCGCGCAGCTCGGCGTCACCGACACCGAGGTCGTCGAAGGCGCGGCGGACGGCCGCGTAGGAGGAGCCGCAGGCGACGATCCCGAGCGTGTCGCGCTCGCCCGCGACGACGACCGGGTTGAGCGCGTGAGCACGCGCGTAGGCGAGCGCCGCCGGCAGGCGCACCTCCATCAGGTGCCGCTCCGGCTCCAGCGACGCGGCGCCGAGCAGTCTCGCGCTCGGCTCCAGCTCGACGAGCCGCCTTGAGGCGGGCAGCGATGGTGCGAGTGAGACGGTGGCGGTCGCGTCGGCGACGTCGGCGACGACCTTCAGCCCCGTCCACAGCCCGGCGGCGCGCGACATGCGGAAGGCGTGGCCGCCGAGCCTCAGCACGTCGGCGACCGAGGCCGGAGCGAGAACCGGGACGAGCAGTCCCGAGAGCGTCCGCTCAGCGCTGCTGGGCAGCGTCGAGGACTTGCAGTCGGGGTCGTCGCCGACGACGGCGACGGCGGCGCTGGCCGCGGCGACCCCGGAGATCGTCGCGTGACGGATCGGGTCGGCGGCGCGGTCGAGGCCGGGGTTCTTGCCGAACCACATTCCGACGACGCCGTCACAGCGCGCCTCCGGCAGCTGGTGGGCGAGCTGCGAGCCCCACACCGAGGTGGCGGCCAGCTCCTCGTTGAGCCCGGCCTGGAAGGTCGTGTCGACCTCGGCGAGCAACGGCGCCAGCCGTCCCAGCTCGATGTCGAGGCCGCCGAGCGGCGAGCCCTGGTAGCCGGAGACGAAGCCGCCGCTGCGCACGCCGTCGCGCACGTCGGCCCGGCGCTGGTCGAGCAGCGCTCGCACGACCGCCTGCACGCCGGACAGCATCACGCGATCGGCGTCCGCCTCCCAACGGTCGCTCAGCCGCACGTCACGCAGCGGCGGGATCACGTCGAGCACGGTCGCGCTCATGCGGCCACCCGCTCGGTCGCAGCCTCCTCGACGCGGCGACGGGCGTCGCGCAGCGCCAGCTCCAACGGCAGCTCGCCGGCAGCCGCCGCCTCGTCGAGCAGCGCGCCGACACGGCCGACGACGCCGCCGAGCGAGCGCTCGACCGCGTCGGCGGTCCAGCCCAGGAACTCGCCTCCGACCTGGACGATCCCGCCGGCGTTGGCGACGAAGTCGGGCACGTACAGCACACCGGCCGCGTGCAGATCGGCGGCGAGCGCGTCGTCGGCCAGGATGTTGTTGGC
>JAEXXR010000371.1 GCA_023405705.1 Actinomycetes bacterium | reverse complement strand
GCCCGGAGCTCCGGGCGGACCCGGCGGCCCCGCCGCGCCGCAGCAGCCGCCGGCCGGGGGTGCTCCCGGCACCGGAGCTGGCGCAGCTCCGCAGCCGCCGCAGCAGAGACCGGGCGGCGCCGGGCCGGCGCAGAGAAGCGGCCGGCTCTGGGTTCCGGGGCAGTAGCGCGCCTCATCCCGCTGCGTCAGCACTCCAAACCCGGGCTGCTGGCGCGCTGACAGTCGCCAGTTCGTACTTGACCTCGCGTCCATGACGTGCGGTAGGCTCGCGCCCGCCTGACCGAGGTCCGTGGAGAGCGGCTCGCAGTCCATGGCCCCGGCGCTTGCCCGGCGCGCTGATCGGCGCGCCGTCGTCGTTCAACAGAATCTGGAGGATCCGAGTCTTGTCCAGTTTCCTGACCGACCACGGCGTACTCGTCGCACTCGTGTGCGCAGCCTGCGCACTCGTATACGGCGCGGTCACGGTCCGCCAACTGCTCGCGCTCTCGCCGGGCAACGAGAGAATGCGATCGATCTCGGCGGCGGTGCAGGAGGGCGCGCAGGCGTACCTCAACCGCCAGTACACGACGATCGGCGCCGTCGGCGTCGTGCTGTTCGTCGCGCTGATCTTCATCCAGGACATCTGGGTCGCGATCGGCTTCGCGATCGGCGGCCTCTCCTCGGCCGCGGCCGGCTACATCGGCATGAACGTCTCCGTGCGCGCGAACGCGCGCGTCGCCGAGGCCGCGCGCGAGGGCGTCCCGAAGGCGCTCAGCGTCGCCTTCCGCGGCGGCGCCGTCACCGGCATGCTCGTCGTCGGGCTCGCGCTCGTCGGCGTCGCCGCCTACTACGGGATCCTCACCTCGTGGGTCGACCAGACGCCGAAGGAGGCGGTCGACGCGCTGATCGGCCTCGGCTTCGGCGGCTCGCTGATCTCCGTCTTCGCCCGCCTCGGCGGCGGCATCTTCACGAAGGGCGCCGACGTCGGCGCCGACCTCGTCGGCAAGATCGAGGCCGGCATCCCGGAGGACGACCCGCGCAACCCGGCCGTGATCGCCGACAACGTCGGCGACAACGTCGGCGACTGCGCCGGCATGGCGGCCGACTTGTTCGAGACCTACGCCGTCACCGCCGTCGCGGTGATGCTGCTCGGCGTCCTCACCTTCCAGGAGTCGAGCGCGGTCGCGATCTACCCGCTCGTGCTCGGCGGCGTCTCGATCATCGCCTCGATCGTCGGCACCTACTTCGTGCGCAGCGCGTCCGGCAACGTCGAGGGCGCGCTCTACAAGGGCCTGATCGTCTCCGGCGTGCTCGCGGCGGCGGCCTTCTACCCGGTCACGAGCTGGCTGATGGACGACGTCTCTCCGCGCGGCGTCGGCGACGTCGCGCCGTCGGTCGCCGAGTTCTACGTCTGCGCGCTGATCGGCCTCGCGATCACGGGCCTGCTGTTCGTGATCACCGACTACTACACCTCGACGCGCTTCTCGCCGGTCAAGTCGACCGCGAGAGCGTCGGAGACCGGCCACGCGACGAACATCATCCAGGGCCTCGCGCAGGGCTTCCAGTCGACCGCCGCGCCGGCGCTCGTGATCGCGCTCGGCATCCTCTGGGCGAACGACCTCGCCGGCATCTACGGGATCGGCGTCGCGGTGATGGCGATGCTGTCGCTGACCGGCCTGATCGTCGCACTCGACGCCTTCGGGCCGATCACCGACAACGCCGGCGGCATCGCCGAGATGGCCGAGCTGCCGGAGGACGTGCGCAACGTCACCGACCCGCTCGACGCCGTCGGCAACACGACGAAGGCCGTCACGAAGGGCTTCGCGATCGGCTCGGCCGCGCTCGCCGCGCTCGTGCTCTTCCGCGCCTTCGAGTACGAGCTGAACATCGAGCTGCTCGCCAACCGCGAGGACCCGGTCGCGTTCGTCCTCGGCGACCCGCCGGTGCTGATCGGCCTCCTGATCGGCGGCATGATGGTCTACCTCTTCGCCGCGCTCTCGATGGAGGCGGTCGGCCGCGCCGGCGGCGCCGTCGTCGAGGAGGTCCGCCGCCAGTTCCGCGAGCGGCCGGGGATCATGGACGGCACGCAGCAGCCCGAGTACGGCACCTGCGTCGACATCGTCACGAAGTCGGCCCAGCGGGAGATGATCCTGCCGTCGCTGATCCCGATCGTCGTGACGCTGATCGTCGGCCTGCTGTCGGTCGAGGCGCTCGGCGGCCTGCTGATCGGCGTGATCGTCGTCGGCCTCTTCATGGCCGTCTCGATGACCTCCGGCGGCGGCGCATGGGACAATGCGAAGAAGCTGATCGAGGACGGAGCGTTCGGCGGCAAGGGCTCTGAGGCCCACGCCGCCGCGGTCACCGGCGACACCGTCGGCGATCCGTACAAGGACACGGCCGGCCCGGCGATCAACCCGATGATCAAGGTCGCCAACATCGTCGCGATCCTGATCATCCCGCTGATCGTGTAGCGCACAGACGTCGGAGGAGAGAACGACGACAGGGACGGGCGGCCCGGGGACAGGCCGCCCGTTCCGCTTCCCCGGGGGCCGGCGCCCGCTCGCCGGGTGGGGCTGGCCGCACCGGGTTCCGGGGGCGGTCAGGGGTGGCCTCGGGCCTGCCGGTCGAGTAGACATCCACTCATGCGAGTCCGACTGTGGGTGGTGACCGCCGCGGCGGGGTTGGTGCTGGCAGACGCGTCGATCGTCACGCTGGCGCTGCCGGAGCTGCTGCGCGAGCTCGACACGACCGTCGAGGGGGTCGCGGCGGTGATCGCCGTCTACACCTTCGTGCTGGCGCTGGCGCTGCTGCCGGCCGAGCGGCTGATGCGCCGCTTCGGCGCCGCCGCCGTCGGCGCCGGCGGCTTCGTGCTGTTCGGGCTCGCGTCGGCGGTCTGCGCGGGCGCCGGCTCCCTGGAGGTGCTGCTCGCCGCCCGCGCCGTGCAGGCGATCGGC
>JAEXXR010000358.1 GCA_023405705.1 Actinomycetes bacterium | reverse complement strand
GTGCAGCGGGATCGGCCATCGCGCCGCAGGCTAGCGGCGAGCCCGGCAGCCCGCGGCGCCGCCGGCCGGCCGGGCCACGCAGGTCACGGCGGGGGTCGCGCTACGCGCCCGCGGCGACGCCATTGCGCTCCGCGACCAGCGCGACGATGTCGCGCATGATCTGCGTGATGTTGAAGTCCTTCGGCGTGTAGACCGCCGCGACCCCGGCCTCGCGCAGCGCCTTCTCGTCGGCCGGTGGGATGATCCCGCCGACGACGACCGGCACGTCGCCCGCGCCGGCCTCGCGCAGCGCCTCCAGCACCGACGGGATCAGCTCGCGGTGGGAGCCCGACAGGATCGAGAGGCCGACGACGTGGACGCCCTCCTGCAGCGCGGAGGAGGCGATCTGCGACGGCGTCAGGCGGATGCCCTCGTAGACGACCTCCATGCCGGCGTCGCGCGCGGCGACGGCGATCTGCTCGGCGCCGTTGGAGTGGCCGTCGAGGCCCGGCTTGCCGACGAGGATCTTCAGCCGGCGGCCGAGGCCCTCGGAGACGCGCTCGACCTCGTCACGGATCTGCTCCAGCGCGGCGTCGTCGCCGACGCCCGCGCCGGCCGCCTCGCCGACGCCGGTCGGCCCGCGGTACTGGCCGAACGCCTCGCGCAGCGTCTGCGCCCACTCGCCGGTCGTCGCGCCCGCGCGGGCGGCGGCGATCGTCGCGGGCATGATGTTCTCGTCGCCGCCGGCGACCCGCGCGACCTCGGCGAGCGCCGCGTCGACGGCGGCCTGGTCCCGCGAGGAGCGCCACGCGGCGACCGCCTCGCGCTGGTGCTGCTCGACCTCGGGGTCGACGGTCATGATGCCGCCGTCGCCGTCGGCCGTCAGCGGGGAGGGCTCGGTCTCGGTGAAGACGTTCTGGCCGATCACCTTCAGCTCGCCCGACTCGATCCGGCGGATCCGCTCGCGGTGGGACTCGACCAGCGCCGCCTTCATGTACGGGACGGCCTCTACCGCGCCGCCGTGCTCGGCGACGATCGCCATCTCGGCGCGGGCGCCCTCAAGCAGCTCGGCGACGAGGCCGTCCATCACGACGGAGCCCTCGAAGATGTCCGGGTACTCGAGCAGGTCGGTCTCGAAGGCGAGCACCTGCTGCAGGCGCAGCGCCCACTGCTGGTCCCACGGCCGCGGCAGGCCGAGCGCCTCGTTCCAGGCCGGCAGCTGGAGCGCGCGGGCGCGCGCGTCGCGGCCGAGCGTCACGGCCAGCGCCTCCAGCACGATCCGCTGGACGTTGTTCTCCGGCTGCGCCTCGGTCAGGCCGAGCGAGTTGACCTGCACGCCGTAGCGGAAGCGGCGCTGCTTGGGGTCCTCGACGCCGTAGCGCTCACGGCCGAGCTGGTCCCACAGCTGCCCCATCGCGCGCAGCTTCGCGTGCTCCTCGATGAAGCGGACGCCGGCGTTGACGAAGAACGAGATGCGGCTGAAGACTCTGCCCATCAGCTCCTGCGGCACCCGCGCTCTGACCTCGTCGAGGACGGCGATCGCGGTGCTCATCGCGTAGGCGATCTCCTGCACCGGCGTCGCGCCGGCCTCCTGCAGGTGGTAGGAGCAGATGTTGATCGGGTTCCACTTCGGAACCTCCTCGACGGTGTACGCGACCATGTCGGCGATCAGCCGCATCGAGGGGGCCGGCGGGAAGGCGTACGTGCCGCGCGACAGGTACTCCTTGATGATGTCGTTCTGCGTCGTGCCCTGGAGCTGGGACTGCTCGACGCCCTGGCCCTCGGCGGTGACGATGTAGAGCGCGAGCAGCCAGGCGGCCGTCGCGTTGATCGTCATCGACGTGTTCATCTTGTCGAGCGGGATGCCGTCGAGCAGCGCGCGCATGTCGCCCTTGTGCGCGACCGGGACGCCGACCTTGCCGACCTCGCCGCGGGCCAGCTCGTCGTCGGCGTCGTAGCCGGTCTGCGTCGGCAGGTCGAAGGCGATCGAGAGGCCGGTCTGGCCCTTGGCCAGGTTGCGGCGGTACAGCTCGTTCGACTTCGCGGCGGTGGAGTGGCCGGCGTACGTCCGCATCATCCACGGACGGTCCTTCTCGGCAAGCCGGTGGCTGGGTCTCGGGGCGTCCTCGCTCATCCCCCCGAGTGTAGGGTTCGCCCCCCTCGACAGACCCCGATTCAGACGACCCAGGGTAGGCCCTCAGAACATGGAAGCGATCGACGTCCATCACCTCGGCATCGAGCGCGTCATCTGCGCCTGGAAGGTGGGAGACGTGCTCGTCGACCCGGGCCCCGAGCCGGCGCTGCCGACGCTGCTTGCGGCGCTCGGCGACTGGCGGCCGCGCGCGATCCTGCTGACGCACATCCACCTCGACCACGCCGGCGCGACCGGCGCGCTCGCCGCGCGCTGGCCCGAGGTCGAGGTCTACGCCCACGAGCGCGGCGCGCCGCACGTGATCGACCCCTCCAAGCTGATGAGCAGCGCCGGCCGCCTCTACGGCGAGGACAACATGAAGCGGCTGTGGGGCGATGTCCTCCCGGTCGAGGCCGCGCGCGTCCACGCGCTGGCCGGCGGCGAGCAGCTGCGCGAGCTGGCCGGCGGGATCCGCGTCGCCTACACGCCCGGCCACGCCTCCCACCACGTCGCCTACCTGCACGAGGAGAGCGGCCGCGCCTTCGTCGGCGACGTCTGCGGCGTGCGGATCCCGCCCTCCGACGTGGTCGTCGCGCCGACGCCGCCGCCGGACATCGACGTCGAGAAGTGGGAGGCGTCGCTCGACCTGATCTCCGACTGGAGACCGAGCAGCCTCGGCCTGACCCACTTCGGCGCGGTCGAGGACCCGGCCGCCCACGTCGACGCGGTGCGCACCTCGCTGCGGGACCTCGCCGGCCTCGCCCGCCGCGGCGACGCCGACCTGCTGGAGAACGCGGTGCGCGGCGCGATCGAGCGCGAGAGCGACGGACCCGCGACCGTGCAGGCCTACGAGGCGGCCGTGCCGCCGTCCCATCTCTACCTCGGGCTGGAGCGCTACTGGCGCAAGCGCGCGGAGCGCGAGGCCGACGCGGCCGGCGAGCCGCGCTAAGGTCCGGTTCGATGGGACAGACGATCGAGAAGCCGCGCCTCTCCGGCCCCGGCTCGGGTCTCGGCGGCAGCTGGCGCGTCATCGTGAAGAACGACGACCACAACACCTTCGATCACGTCGCCCACACGCTCGCGCGCTACATCCCGGGCGTCACGATCCCGGTCGGCTACCAGTACGCCGACAGGATCCACCACACGGGACAAGCGATCGTGTGGAGCGGCTTCAAGGAAGTGGCCGAGCTCTACTGGGAGCAGCTCGCCGGAGCGGGGCTCACCATGGCGCCGCTGGAGCAGGGGTAGGACCGACGGCCGGGAGGGCGAGCCCCGCTGGCGAGCGCTCCCAAGGGGGAACGCAAGCCCGCAGGGCGCAGCGTCACCCCTTGACGGTGAACGAGAGGTCGCGGCGGACGCCCTCGCCGCGGGTCGGCAGCGCGCTGACCGACACGGTCAGGCCGCCGGCGCGGCGGGCGAGGCTGCGCGACGCGGTCAGCGGCACGCGCCACGTCAGCTCGCGGCCGCGGCCGAGGCTGACGCGCTTGGTCGCCATCTCGAAGCCGCCGGCGCGGGTCATCCGCAGCGTGCCGGCGCAGCCGGGGCCGTCGGCGGCGAGCAGGCCGATCGCGATCTGGCAGCGGACGCGCACGACGATCGCGCTGCCCTGCAGCCGCAGCGTCCCCTTGACGCGCACGGTGCTGCGGTCGTTGTCCTCGCGGGCGGGAAAGGGGTAGATCAGCGTCGGCACCGTCAGGCGGCCGCCGGAGGGCGCGCCGACCTCGACCGTCTCGCAGTCGATCGACGGGTCGTCGCGTTCGTCGAGGAGCACGGTGTCGCGGCCGTCGCCGCACGCGACCGACTGGGCGCGGCCGTCGCGCAGCTCTATCCGGTCGTTGCCCGCGCCGCCCTCGATCTGCTCGACGTCGCGCGCGATCGTGTCGCCCTCGCCGCGCGCGCCGCTGGCGCCCTCGACGCCGATCCGCGCCGTGATCCCCTCGCGCCGCGGCAGCAGCGTGCCGTCGGCGGCGATGCGGTCGACGTAGGTGACGAGATCCTGGTCGGAGCCGCCGCGCAGCACGTCGGCGCCGCCGCCTCCGCCGAGCACGTCGCGCCCGGCGCCGCCCTCGATCACGTCGTCGGCCGGGCCGCCGATCAGCAGGTCGTCGCCCGGGCCGCCGATCAGACGGGAGGGCAGCGCGGCGCGGATCCGCACGTCGCTGCCCTGGAAGCCGGCGGTCACCCTGATCCGCTCGACGCCGGCCGCGTCGCAGTCGGCGCGGTAGCCGTCGGCGGAGACGCTGCAGGCTCTCTCGGAGCCGGCGGCGACGCTGATGCGGCTGCCGTTCTCGTCGAGGCGCAGGGTGCTGCCCGACTGGGAGACGACGACGTTGATCGGATCGGCGTCGTCGCCTGCGTAGACGAGCGTGTCACCGTCGATCGCGACCGTGCCGCCGGCGAGCGCGGGGGCGGCCGAGAGGCCGAGCGCGAGCAGCGCGAGCGGGGCGGCGAGGCGGAGGCGGGGAGTTCTCATGCGGGGGAGGGAGGGGTGCCGACGACGTGGAGAAACGACACCGCCGCGACCCGATGGGCCGCGGCGACGTCGACAATGGTACGTGTCGGAACCGGCGGAGGCGGCGAAGGTTGCGGTGCCGCCGCGGGCGCTCGGCGCCGTGCGGGCCCGGAGCCCGCCGGCCCGGTCAGGCCGTCTGGAGGACCTTCTCCTTGCTGCGCTGCTTCTCCTCGCTGACGTCTCTGACGTTCCAGACGAGGTGCAGCTTCTCCATCCCGTAGATGACGAGCGCGGAGGGGTCGGCCAGTCTCTCCCAGCGCTTGAGGCCGTGGGAGGCGGAGGTCGGGAAGGCGTGGTGGTTGTGGTGCCATGCCTCGCCGAGCGACGGGATCGCGAGCCAGACGTTGTTGGTCGACTGGTCCTCGATGTCGAAGCGGCGCTTGCCGAAGTAGTGGCAGACCGAGTTGACCGACCAGGTGACGTGGTGGATCAGGAAGATCCGCACGAGACCGCCCCAGACGAAGCCGGTCAGCGCGCCCATCGGGTCCAAGCCGGTCAGGACGAACCCGAACAGCGCCGGCAGCAGCAGCGACAGCAGCACCCACACCGGGAACATCTTGTTGACCCAGCGGATCGGCTTGTCTCTGACCAGGTCGGGCGCGTAGCGGTGAGCCGAGGCGCGGCCGTGGTGCTCGCCGTCGAGCAGCCAGCCGACCTGCGCGTGCCAGAGACCGTGGATCGCGCCCTTCAGCCCGCCGTCGTGGCCGAGGTGGGGGCTGTGCGGATCGCCGTCCTCGTCGGCGAAGGCGTGATGCTTGCGGTGGTCTGCGACCCACGTGATGACGCTGCCCTCGATCGCCATCGAGCCCGCGATCGCGAACAGCACGCGCAGCGGCGTGGAGGTCTCGAAGGAGCGGTGGGTGAAGAGGCGGTGGAAGCCGATCGTCACGCCGAAGCCGGTGAAGAGGTAGAAGCCGGCCATGATCGCGATGTCCGTCCAGCCGACGGCCTTGTTCCACAGCAGCACGATCGCCGCGAGGATGCCGAGGACCGGGAGGAAGACCGCGAGAAGGTTGTAGATGCGGGCTGGGCGGGTCATGGCTTTGCACCCTATGACGGATTTCGCGTGCTGTCGTCGTCTGCCGACAACGTCTTGACGTGCGGAATTTGTAAGGTTGTTACAAATGGCTGACGAGCCGATCCTGCGGCCGTGGCACGAGCTGCCGCCCGAGGTCGCGAGAGTCCTGCGCCCCGAGCTGCCGGCGCTGTCGCGCGAGATCATCGACGCGGTGCGCGTCGAGGTGCCGCCGTACGCCCGCCGCCTCGACGGCCCCTTCGGCCGCGGCCTGATCGCCGGCGTCGAGGAGGCGCTGCGGCAGTTCGTCGACGGGCTGGAGGCCGGCGGCCGGATGCCGCGCGCCCGCGTCTACGTCGACCTCGGCCGCGGCGAGATGCGCGCCGGCCGCTCGCTCGACACGCTGCTGAACGCCTACCGCGTCGGCGCGCGCGTCGCCTGGCGGCGGTTCGCGACGGCCGGCGAGGCGGCGAGACTGCCGCCGCCAATCCTCTACCGCCTGGCCGAGTCGATCTTCGCCTACATCGACGCGCTGTCGGCCAAGT
>JAEXXR010000296.1 GCA_023405705.1 Actinomycetes bacterium | reverse complement strand
GGACGGGACGGGTCGGGCCCGGCCGCTACCAGGCCTCGCCGGCCGGCACGCGGTCGCGGTCGCCGCCGCCGCGTCGCCGCCGCACGATCACGACCGCCGCGACGGCGAGCAGCGCGATCGCGACCAGCGCGACGATCGCCACGACCGGGAAGCCGCCGCTCTCCTCGCCGACCCACCAGAGCGTGCCGGTGACCGCCGTCGCTCTGCCGTCGACCGCGATCGGCACCGACCAGTCGAAGACCTTCGTTCTGACCGACTCGTCTCTCACCTGCGGCGCGATGCCCTCGGCCATCCAGTGCATGCGGTGGTCGTGCCACTCGAAGCGGCCGGTTCTGTCGCGCACCTCCCAGTCGGGCGCGCCTCTCGGGTTCTCTCTCACCGCCGCGGGGACCTCTTCGCGGCCGTAGCGGTCGTCGTTGAGGTAGAAGGCGGTCGAGTTGCGGTTGACGGCGCCCGTCCCGTCGGCGTCGACGCGCCCGTAGGGCTCTCTGTTGTAGCCCTCGATCACGACGTCTCTGCCGCTGCGGTTGACCAGCTCCATGCGGTCGTCGTAGTTGAGGATCTCGACCGTGACGCCGTCGAGGCCGGGCGAGCCGGCGGCGACGATCGAGCGGTAGCGCGCGTCGCCCTGGTGGGCGAGCGCGGCCGGGACGAGCAGGAGCGAGGCGGCGCAGGCGAGCGCCGGCAGGAGGGCGGCGAGCGCACGACGGAGACGGGAGGACATCGCCGCCACACGGTAGCGCGCGGACCTCGCCGGAGCGGCCGCCGCCCGCCGTCGCCGTGGCGCGGAGCGGGCACCCGGCAGGCCGGAGGACGCGCCTTGCCATACTCGGAGGGGTGAGGCCGCGGATCATCGCCATCGCAGCCCTGCTGGCGCTCCTGCTCGCCGGTGCCGTCGCCGTCTCCGGCTGCGGCGCGGAGGAGGAGGCGACCGGCGCCACGCCGCCGCCGTCGACCGCTCCGGCGCCGCAGCCGCAGTACGAGGAGCAGGCGGTCGACCGGCTGGAGCGCAACCCGATCGCCGTCGACCCCGACGCCGGCGTGCGCACGAACTTCGACCCGGCCGCGTACGAGGGCACGACCGACCCGGCGAGGCTGCCGAGACCGCGCACCGACGCGGAGATCCGCGCCGAGCTGGAGAGATCGGGGATCCCGGCAGGCGGCCGCGCCGCGCTGACGCCCGACGGCCTCGCCGTCGCCCCGCTCGACGCGCCCGACGTCGTGCGCGCCGTGATCGCCGCCGGCAACCAGATCGCGCGGCTGCCCTACCGCTACGGCGGCGGCCACCAGGCGTGGATCGACACCGCGTACGACTGCTCGGCGTCGATCTCGTTCGCGTTCGCCGCCGCCGGCCTGCTCGACCGGCCGCTCGTCTCCGGCGACCTCGCCCGCTGGGGCGATCCCGGCCCCGGCAGATGGATCACCATCTACGCCCACGGCGGACACGTCTACATGTACGTCGCCGGCCTCCGCTTCGACACCAGCGGCCTGCGGCAGACCGGCTCGCGCTGGCAGACGGCCCCGCGCAGCGGCGCCGGCTTCACCGTCCGCCACCCGCCGGGTCTCTAGTCACACGCCGGGAGAACGAGCCGCCAGGCGGGTTCTCCCAGTGGAGCGCACGGCCCGCAGGCCGCGGCGTTTCACGCCACGGCGCGCAGGTGCCTGCGCGGGGTCGCCGAGCCCTTCGGCTCGGCGGTCGCGTCGAGGAAGTCGTCGAGCTGGGCCCACGTCGTGCGGCGCGCGGCGCGGCCGGTCAGCACGCCGAGGTGGCCGCCCGGCGCCGTCGCGACTCTGACCGAGGCGGCGTTCGGCAGCAGCTCGGCGACGCGGTGGACCGCCTTGACCGGCGCGATCCCGTCGCCCTCGCCTGCGATCGAGAGGATCGGCGCGGTCACGCCGGACAGCTCTATCGTGCGCTCCCCGAGCACCATCCGACCCTGCGCGAGGTCGTTGCGGCGCAGCATGCGGTGGTAGATCTGGCCGAAGGTGCGGCCCGGGTAGGCGAGCATCGAGCCCATGAAGCGGTCGACCGCCTCGACCTGGGCGAGGAAGTCGCGGTCGTCGAGGTTGGTCGCGAGCGTGAACGGCTTCATCACGTACTTGTCGATGCCGGCGAGCTGGTACGCGCGCCGCACGAGCGGGGCCGGGGCGCCGCCGAGCGCCTTGTAGGCGAGCGTGCCGACCGAGCCGCCGGCGAGGTTGACGAGCGGCCGCAGCGGCGCGACGAGCGGGACCGCGCTCGTGTCGAACGGGCTGGCGACCATCGCGACCGAGCGGATCCGGGCCGGCTGGTCGGCGGCGACGAGCAGCGCCATGATGCCGCCGAGGCACCAGCCGACGAGCTGGACCTGCTCGGCGCCGGAGTCGGCGAGCACGGCGTCGATCGAGCGCGGGATCACCTCGTCGATCCAGTGCTCGATCCCGAGGTTGCGGTCGCCGAAGTGGATCTCGCCGTAGTCGACGAGGTAGGTCGCGCGGCCGGCGGCGCGCATGTGCTCGGCGACGCTGCAGCCGCGGCGCAGGTCGAAGCAGGTCGCGGGTGCGGCGAGCGGCGGCACCAGCAGCACGGGCGGCCCCGCGGAGGGCCCTGCCGCGGTGCGGTCCTCGCCGGGGCGGATGTAGCGGCGGACGGTCCGCTGCGGACCCTCGTCGAGGATCGCGGAGGGCAGCGGGCGCAGGTCGGCGAGCCCGCCTCTCATGACGCGATCGAAGACGTTCGCGGCGGCCGCGCTGAGCTGCTCGGGCGTCGGGATCAGGTCCATCGCACCGAGAGTCTGGCATGCCGCGTGCGCGAGCGGCCCCGGACGCCCGCGACGCGACCCGTCGCCCCGGGTCGCGCGGAACGACCGACCGCGCCTGCCCTAGGTGTAAGTCCCGAGCAGGTTGTTCAGGCGGGTGGCTGGGGTTTGTCGGCCGATGCCTGAGTGTTTGCGGTGATGGTTGTAGTGGTGCAGCCAGCCGTCAAGGGCTGCGGTGCGTTCTGCG
>JAEXXR010000154.1 GCA_023405705.1 Actinomycetes bacterium | reverse complement strand
CGCCAGCCACGAGCGCTGGGACGGGACCGGCTACCCCGACCGGCTCGCCGGCACCGCGATCCCGCTGCCGGCGCGGATCGTCTTCGCCTGCCACGCCTTCGACGCGATCACGAGCGAGCGGCCGCACGCGCCGGCCCGCAGCCGCGCCGAGGCGGTCGCGATCATGCGCCGCTGCGCCGGCAGCTCGTTCGACCCGGTCGTCGTCGACGCGGTGGTCGACGTCGTCGAGCGGGAGACGGCCGCGGTCGCCCACGCGGCCCCGGACGGCGCACCGCAGCCGGCCTGACCGGCGGCGTGTGGCCCTAAGCGTCGGCGTCGGGCTCGACCTCGAGCTCGTCCGGGTCGAGCTGCTCCGGCGAGGGCCCGTAGCCGGGCACGTGCTCGAGCTCGCTCAGCCAGCCGTCGCGCTGGAACAGCATCAGCCACGAGCTGCCCGAGGACTCCGAGACCATCGCGTAGTCGTCCCAGCGCGGGAGCGGCGCCCGCTCGCCGCGCGTCTCGTCGACCTCGAAGCTGATCGTGCCGCAGGCCCCGCAGTCGCAGGCGTAGACGACGGTGATCCAGTCGACCTGGCTGCGGAACTGCTCGCTCCCGGGCGTCTCGACGTCGAGCATCTTCAGCACGACCGCGCGCTCCTGCTCGGTCAGCGGGCGCCGCACCTCGCTGCTGTGGGCGTGGCGCCGCAGGAAGCGCCGCTGCGCCAGCCGCTCGCGGGCGCGGTCGAGCAGGTCGAGGCGCCGCTGCATCCGCCGGCTGCGCCTGCGCCCCATCGCTACGCCCCGACCTTCTCGGCCTTCAGGCGGGTCTCCAGCTCGTCGAGCGCGTCGCGCAGGTCGGCGATCCGCTGCACGACCTCCTCGTCGGCGTCGGGGGCGACCGCGTCGGGGTCGTCGCCGCGCTTGATCGCGGCCTCGCGCTCGGCGGCGCGGAGGCGCAGGTGCTCGATCTCGCGCGCCTCCTCCATCGAGTTGATGACGATCCCGATCAGGATGTTGAACAGCAGGAAGGCGGCGACGAGCGCGTAGGAGATGAAGAAGATCGTCCCCCACGGCGGCACCGTCGCGCCGATCTCCAGCTGGTCGGGCAGGTTCTCCAGCGTCAGCGTGATGAACAGCGTCAGCATCGCGGTGCCGATGTCGCCGTACTCGTCGGGGAAGTCGTCGCCGAACATCGTCCAGCCGACCATCCCGTAGACGAACAGGACGAGCGCCGCCATCACGACCAGCGACGCGGCCGCCGGCAGCGAGCGCCCGATCGCGAGCGTCAGCACGCGCAGGTCGGGCAGCAGCCGCACGATCCGCGCGATGCGGGCGAGCCGCAGCAGCCGCAGGATCGTCGCGTTGGCGCTGATGCCCGGCACGAAGACGGCGCCGACGACGATCACGTCGAAGACGTTCCAGCCGCTGCGGAAGAACCGCCGCGGGTCGGCGCCGACCGCGACGAAGCGGATCGCCAGCTCGACGACGAAGATCGCCAGGCAGACGCGGTCGAGCCCCTGCAGCAGCGCCTTGTGGTCGGCGTAGAGCGAGTCGTACGTCTCCAGGCCCAGGATGACCGCGTTGAAGAGGATGACCCCGAAGATCGCGACGTTGAACGCCGTCGAGTCGGCCAGCGTCGCGCACCACCGCACCACCCGGTTGCGGCTCCCATGCGCCTCGATGTCATCGGTCCCCGGCAGGTGCGTCGACACGGCCGTGGAGTGTGGCAGAGCGAGCGCCGTCCTCAGCGTCCCAGCCGCTCGACCGACTGGCCGGTCAGCTCGGCAATCAGCTCGAAGGTCCTCGTCGTCGCAGGTGTGATGCGGTACCGTGATGCAGATGGCACGCACCACCGTTGACGTCGACGAGCGCGCGCTCGAAGCGGCCCGTCGCGCGCTCGGCACGACCGGTCTGAGCGAGACGGTCAACGCCGCGCTGCGCGACACCGCCCGCCGACGAGCGCTCAAGAGCTTCGACGTCCTGCGTGACATCGACGGCACGCCCGGCGAGGTCGCGGCCGGTCGGGAGCGCAGCTGAGTCCCACGCCGAGACCGGAGCCGCTGCGGCTCGACCGTCCGGCACTGTTCGACACCGGCGCGTGGACGTGGGTGCGCGACCGGCGCTTCCCGCATCTGGCCGCGTGGTTCAACGCCGCCGTCGCGTCCGGGCTCGTGCTCGTCTGCGACCTCGTCGTGATCGAGCTGACGCGTCTGGCGCCCAACGCGACGCGTGCACGTGAGGTCGCGGAACGTCTCGAAGCGTTCGAGGCGATCCCGATGCCCGCGACGCTGTGGACCGACGCGCGGGAACTGCAGCTGGCGCTCGCCGCGAACGGCGACCATCGCCGCGTCCCGCCCGCCGACCTGCTGCTCGCGTCCGCCGCCCGCAGCGCCGGCGTGAGCCTCGTGCACTACGACCGCGACTACGAGCGGATCGCCGCCGTGTCAGATCTGCAGCACGCCTGGCTGGTCCCCGACGGCGCGCTCGCGGCGTAGCCGGCCGACGCTCTCGTCTACGCCAACGGATCGAGCACCGCGACGTCGTAGGCGCGGATGCGCGCGTCGGCGGTGACGAGGGTGCAGCCCTCGGCGCGGGCCTGAGCGATGAGAAGACGGTCGAAGGGGTCGCGGTGGTGGAACGGCAGCTCGGCGACGGCGAGGGCGTGGGCCGCGGTGAGCGGGAGCGTGCGGATGCCGGCGTCGGCGACGTGGACGTCGAGATCATCCGGGACGACCAGCTTGCCGACGCCGGCCTTGACGCCGATCTCGGCGAAGGAGACGGCGCTGAAGGCCAGCTCGTCGGCGGCCGCGATCGCCGCCGTCGCCGTCTCGCCCAGCCTCCGCTGGCCGCCGAGCTGCCAGAGCACCACGTGCGTGTCGAGCAGCAGCTTCACGCCGGCTCGTCGAGGATCTCGTCGAGCTCGACCTCGGTCAGCTCGAACGCGTCGCCGAGCTCGATCGCGCCGGCCAGCGCGCCCTCTGCGGCGAGGAAGCGCGCACCCGGGCGGACCGGCTCGGCTCGCACCAGTCTCGCGACCGGCACGCCGTCGCGCGCGATCTCGACCTCCTCCCCGGCCTCGACACGCGCGAGCAGCTTCGAGAGATCGGTCTTCGCCTGGCCGACGTTCACGCGCATGCGTTCAGCGTAGCGCCTTGGCCAAGGTTGGCCAAGGC
>JAEXXR010000129.1 GCA_023405705.1 Actinomycetes bacterium | reverse complement strand
GTCCACGGCGAGGCGCTGCTGTCGCGGACGCTGCGCTCGGCGGAGCGGGCGCGGGCGGCGCTCGACGACGCGCCCGGCTGCGCCGTCGTCGGCGAGGGGCTGGTGGGACAGCCCGGCGTCGCCGGCTGGGACCCGCTGCGGATCGTGATCGACGTGCGCGGCACCGGTCGCAGCGGCTACGAGGTCGCGGCCGAGCTGAAGGCCGCCTACGACGTCCACGTCGAGCTCGCGACCCACGCGACGCTCGTGCTCGTGCTCGGGGTCGACCAGCCGCCGGACGCGCTGGAGCGGTTCGCGCACGACTTCGCCGAGACGGTCGCCCGCATCGCCCGTCCCAGCGGGCCCGACGCGCCCGCGCTGACGCGGCCGCCGGCGGCGCTGGAGCACGAGCTGGTCGTCGCCCCGCGCGAGGCGTTCCTGGGCGAGTCGGAGGCCGTCCCGGTCGCGCAGGCGGTCGGGCGCGTCTCGTGCGAGTCGATCGCCGGCTACCCTCCCGGCATCCCCGCCCTGCTCCCCGGCGAGCGCGTCACCGCCGAGGTCGTCGCCTATCTGCGCGAGCTCGTCACGGCCGGCGCGCGGCTGCACGGCGCCAGCGACCCCGCCTTCGAGACGATCCATGTCCTCCGCACCCACCCCGATCGAGCCGGCTGACCGCAAGGACCGCGAGCGCCGCGCACCCGCCCTCGACCCCGCGCTGCTCGACGAGCTGGTCGCCCGGGCGCTCGCCGAGGACGTCGGCGACGGCGACGCGACCGCGGCCGTCACCGTCGACCCGGAGGCACGGGCCGTCGCGCGCATCCGCCAGAAGGCCCCGGGCGTCCTCTACGGCTTCGCGCTCGCCGAGCGGGCCTTCCGCGCCTGCGATCCCGGCGTGCGGATCGCCTGGCAGGCCGAGGAGGGCCTCTGGCGCGAGGAGGGGCCGGTCGTCGAGGTCGAGGGCAGCGCCCGCGCGCTGCTGACGGCCGAGCGGACCGCGCTGAACTTCCTCGGGCGGCTGTCGGGCGTCGCGACGCTGACGGCCCGCTGCGTGCAGGCGCTGGAGGGGACCGGCGCGCGCGTGCTCGACACGCGCAAGACGACGCCGGGGCTGCGGATGGTCGAGAAGGCGGCCGTCCACGCCGGCGGCGGCGTCAACCACCGCATCGGCCTGTTCGACGAGATCCTGATCAAGGAGAACCATGCGGCGGCGGCCGGCGGCGTGGGGGAGGCGGTGCGGCGGGCGCGCGCGGCGCGGCCCGATCTGCCGATCGAGGTCGAGGTGGAGGACCTCGCCGAGCTGGAGGAGGCGCTGGCGGCCGGGGCGCGCCGCGTGATGCTCGACAACATGGATCTGGAGACGATGCGGGAGGCCGTCCGCGTCACGGCGGGACGGGCCTCGCTGGAGGCGAGCGGCGGGGTGACGCTCGCGGCGCTGAGGGCGATCGGGGAGACCGGCGTAGACTTCATCTCAGTTGGGGCGTTGACGCACTCGGCCCCGGCACTCGATCTGTCCCTCCTCTTGGAGACCGTCACATGAGCCTCCCCCTGGTGCAATCACCAAGTGCGAATCGCGGCATGCAGGCCCCCATCGCGCCGCTGATGCTGGAGAACATCCCCGCCCTGCAGGCGGAGGTGAGAGCCCTCGCCGCCGAGCGCGGCGCGAAGATCCTGGCGCACAACTACCAGCTGCCCGAGGTCCAGGACGTCGCCGACTACGTCGGCGACTCGCTGGGCCTGTCGCAGTGGGCCGCCGCCACCGACGCCGAGACGATCGTCTTCTGCGGCGTCCACTTCATGGCCGAGACGGCGTCGATCCTCTCGCCCGAGAAGACCGTGCTGATCCCGGACGTCGACGCCGGCTGCTCGCTGGCCGACTCGATCACGGCCGAGCAGCTGCGCGGCTGGAAGGCGAAGCATCCCGGCGCGATCGTCGTGATGTACGTCAACACGACCGCCGACGTGAAGGCCGAGACGGACTACTGCGTCACCTCGTCCAACGCGGTCAGAGTCGTCGAGCACATCCTCCGCGAGCACGGACCGGAGACGGAGATCCTGTTCGGCCCGGACATGTTCCTCGGCGCCTACGTCGAGAAGCGCGTCGGCCGCAAGCTGCACGTGTGGGACGGGGAGTGCCACGTGCACGCCGGCATCCGGCCCGACGACATCTCCTCGGTCCGCGCTGCCCACCCGGGCGCCGACTTCCTGATCCACCCCGAGTGCGGCTGCTCGACGAGCGTCATGGAGTACGTCGCGGCCGGCGACGTCGACGCCAGCGGCGTCCACATGCTGTCGACCGGCGGGATGCTCAGATACGCCGAGGACCACCGCGGCTCCGACAAGCCGGTGATCGTCGCGACCGAGACCGGCATGCTGCACCCGCTGCGCGAGGCCGCCCCGGACCTCGACTTCATCGCGGCGAACGAGCGCGCCTCCTGCCGCTA
The DNA here is from genome assembly GCA_023405705.1 of Actinomycetes bacterium. The sequence continues at coordinate 221 of JAEXXR010000129.1, read as the reverse complement.
CATGAAGATGATCACGCTGCCGAAGCTGCGCGACGCGCTGCGTGAGAACAAGACCGAGGTGAAGGTGCCGGAGGCGGTCGCCGAGCGCGCCCGCATCCCGATCGAGCGGATGGTCGCGATCAACGCCTAGCCGTCTGCTGCGGGCGGCGCATTCGCGTCGCCCGCCCGCGCCGCCGTGCGCGCGGCGCCCGGCGCGTCAGTCTTGCGCGCTCCGCCCGTCG
>JAEXXR010000100.1 GCA_023405705.1 Actinomycetes bacterium | reverse complement strand
CGCGTAGGCACCCCGCCGCTCACCGCCCGTCGCGCGCGGCGGCTCGCGCAGCGCGCCAGCGCGCGAGTCCGCGTCGCGCGCTCGTAGCGCCTCCAGGACGCTCGTAGCGCCTCTAGGAGATACACGTGCGCGCGCGGAGGGGCCGCGCGCACGAAACTCTCCCCCCTCCCCCGCCGGATCGGTTAGGGTCGCAGCCATGCTCGCCTTTCTGGTCTTCGCAGCCGAAGGTGCCGTCGATCACGGCAACAAGACGTTCTTCTACGTCGCCGGCGGGATCCTCGCCGCCTGGGCCGTCCTCGTGGGCGGAATCGGCGTGCTGCGCCCGGCCTTCGCCGACGGGGAGGGCGTCGCGCGCGGCGTCATCGCCGGCACGGTCGTGCTCGCCGCCGTGACGATCGCCGCGTCGATCGTCACCTCCGCCTGACCGGCGCGCGACCGCTCGCGTCCGTCGTCTCGCCGCCCGCAAACGGGCATCACTCTCACGTGCCGTTCACGCGCCGGGAATGGGCCGAGCGGCGCGATCCGGTAAAACGAGTGCGAAACGAGACAAAGCTTTTCCAGGGAGAGCCATGAGCACGGACACCACAGGGCAGGGCGCCGACGGCGGCGTAGCCCAGGCCAGCAACACGCTCTCGATCACGGACAACCGTACCGGTCGTCAGTACGAGGTCCCGATCGAGGACGAGACGATCCGCAGCATCGACCTCCGTCAGATCAAGGTCAACGACGACGACTTCGGCCTGATGACCTACGACCCGGCGTTCATGAACACCGCGTCGTGTCGCTCCGCGATCACCTACATCGACGGCGACAAGGGCATCCTCGAGTACCGCGGCTACCCGATCGAGCAGCTCGCCGAGCAGTCGAGCTACCTCGAGGTCGCCTACCTCCTGATCCACGGCGAGCTTCCGACCCAGCCGCAGCTGGACGCCTGGACCCACGAGGTCACCATCCACACGTTCGTGCACGAGAACGTGAAGGAGTTCATGCAGGGCTTCCGCTACGACGCGCATCCGATGGGGATGCTGCTCGCGTCGGTGGGTGCGCTGTCGACCTTCTACCCCGAGGCGACGCAGATCAAGGACATCGACGCGCGCTACGCGCAGATCGTCCGCCTGATCGCGAAGATGCCGACGCTGGCCGCCTTCGCCTATCGCCACAACCGCGGGATGCCGTACGTCTATCCCGACAACGACCTCAGCTACGCCGGCAACTTCCTCTCGATGGTCTACAAGATCGCCGAGCTGAAGTACCAGCCGGACCCGCGGATCGAGAAGGCGCTCGACGTCCTCTTCATCCTCCACGCCGACCACGAGCAGAACTGCTCGACGAGCGCCGTGCGCTCGGTCGGCTCCTCGCAGGTCGATCCGTACTCGGCGGTCGCCGCCGGCGTCGGCGCGCTCTACGGCCCGCTTCACGGCGGCGCCAACGAAGCCGTCCTGCGGATGCTGCGCCGCATCAGAAGCAAGGACAACATCCCGGAGTTCGTCGCGGGCGTGAAGAACGGCGACGAGCGCCTGATGGGCTTCGGTCATCGCGTCTACAAGAACTACGACCCGCGCGCGAAGATCATCAAGAGAGCGGCGATGGACGTCTTCGAGGTCACGGGCACCAACCCGTACCTGGAGATCGCGCTGGAGCTGGAGAAGATCGCGCTGGAGGACGAGTACTTCGTCCAGCGCAAGCTCTACCCCAACGTCGACTTCTACTCGGGCCTGATCTACGAGGCGCTCGGCATGCCGGTCGAGATGTTCCCGGTCCTGTTCGCGATCGGCCGCACCTCCGGCTGGATAGCGCAGTGGCTGGAGATGATCGACGACAAGGAGCAGAAGATCGCGCGCCCGCGTCAGATCTACACGGGCGGCCGCGAGCGGGACTACGTCCCGATGTCGCAGCGCTAGGACCCGCAGCGCCCCGGACGCTCCCGTCCGGCTCTGGAAGCACTCCCTGCGAGCGCCGGCACCGGCCGGCGCTCGCGGTCTCGGACCGCGCCGCCCCGAACGCGCCGCGCGACGTCCTCCGCGAACGTGTGATCGCCCCCACAGACGGGGCGCACATCAGTTCGTAAGCTGCCGAAACGATGGCTCCGCAGCTCTACGACGGCCTCGCGATCACGATCCGGCCGATACGCCCCGACGACAAGGAGCGCCTCGCCGCCGGCCACGCGCTGATGTCGGCCGAGACGCAGCGGCTGCGCTACCTGATGCCGAAGCCGCGACTGACCGCCGGCGAGCTGCGCTACCTGACCGAGGTCGACGGCGAGGACCACGTCGCCTTCGTCGCCGTCGCCGACGACTACCCCGACGCGACGCTCGGCGTCGGCCGCTTCATACGCCGCACCGACCGGCCCGACACGGCCGAGTTCGCGATCGTGATCGCCGACGCCTTCCAGGGGATCGGCCTCGGCTCCGCGATCGCGGAGACGCTCGCCGAGGCCGCCGTCGAGCGCGGCATCCGCCATTTCTCCGCCACCGTCCTGCACGAGAACCGCGCCGTCCGCGCGGCCCTGAGACGGATCTCCCGCCGCCTCGCCGACGCGACCTGGTCCGACGGCGCCGGCGAGCTGCTCTACGAGCTGGCGTAGCCGCCGCCGCTGCGCGGGGCCGGCTCCCGCGCTGCGGCCCGCGGCACGCGCGCCGCTGCGC
>JAEXXR010000313.1 GCA_023405705.1 Actinomycetes bacterium | reverse complement strand
TTCCGCGCGCGAGGTGAATGCGGATGTACCCGTCGTGGCCAGGGCGGAAAAGACGGAATCCATTGATATTCTGTACCTGGCCGGAGCCTCGCGGGTATTCCAGTTCCGCACGCTGCTCGGGGAGGCTCTGGCGCGGCGCGTGCATATCGATCGTTCCCGGTGCAGCGTGCTGACGGAGTTCGGCCCGCTGCTGCTGGCCGAAGCTCGGCAGCGGCGCGCCGGGCGCGGTCGCCTCCTGCCAGACCTGCACGCGCGGCGCTCTGTCGAAGCCGTTCGCGCGGCCCTTCACGAAGCGGTCGAAGAAGCGCACGAGGTGTCTGCGGAACCGTCTGCTGACGTACATGTTGTGCAGGCCGTTGGTGCCGACGTACCAGGTCCGCCGCGGGTCGAGCGTTCTCTGGTAGTGGCCGCCGCGCACGCCGGTCGACTCGTCCTGCCACGCCTCCATCGACAGCACCGGGACGTCGATCCGGTGGGTCCGTCTCCACAGCGCCCGCTTGGCGCCGAAGTCGTCGTAGTAGGGGTGGAGCTCCTGCATCGCCGGCGGCGAGGTCTTCACGCTCTTCGCTCTGTGGTCTGCGAGGTTGGTGAGGCAGCGGCGGTCGCCCTCGGCCTCGGCGGTCGCCTGCGCCCAGCTCCAGGTCGTGTTGATGAAGATCCACCAGCCGGAGGGGAAGAGGACGTTCGGGACGCCGCCGAGCGCGCCGACGTCCCGCTGCGGATCGGCGACGACCATCCCCGGCGCGATCGCGCGCAGGTGCTTCGGCCGCTCGACCGCGGTGAACAGCTGGCTGAGGCCCGCGTAGGACCAGTTCGCCATGCCGATGCGGCCGTTGGACCAGCGCTGCCGCGCCGCCCACTCGACGGCGTCGCGGCCGTCGGTGCCCCACGTGCGGTCGAACAGCCGGAAGGCGCCGCCGGCCGAGCAGCCGGTCCCGCGCATGTTGACGCCGAGGACCGCGTAGCCCGCGCGCAGCAGCTGCGCGTCGAGCTGCGGCGACATCGCCGTCTCGCCGCGGCGGTAGGAGCGGCCGCCGATGCTGCCGGCGTCGTACCCGCTGTAGTTCATGACGACCGGGAAGCGGCCGCGCGCTCTCGGCAGCAGGACGCTGTAGCGCAGCTGCGTCCCGTCCTGCGCCGCCAGGTAGCCCGTGACCCGTCTGGCCCACGGCGCTCTGCCGGCGGCACCGGCCGACGCCGGCGCGAGCGCCAGCAGCGCGAGCACGCAGGCGACGACGACTCCCGCGCACACGTACGCAACGGACCGCGCAGCACCCGCGCGAGGTCGCTGTGACATCTCCACTCCCAGTTAGGCAACAGCGTTGCCTAGGAACGTAGCCGAGCGTTGTGGGGTTGTCCACCGGGAGGCGGTCGCGGGCGGGCTCGCTCGCGCGGCTCGGTCGTCGCGTGGCGTGCCCGGTTCAGCGCGGACCGGCCGGCGCCTCTGCGAGCGCGGCGCGCAGGGCGGCGACGACCTCGTCGAGGCCCTTCGCGAACGCGTCGAAGCGGCGGTCGGCGAGGTCGCCGAACAGCAGCTCGGCCAGCTCGGCGTGGCCCCGTCGCAGCTCCGCGACGGTCTCCTCGCCCCGCCCGGTCAGCGTCACGAGCGTTGCGCGGCGGTCGGTCGGGTGGGGCTCGCGCGTGACGAAGCCGGTCTGCTCGAGCCCGTCGACCAGCCCGGTGACGTTGCGGGCGCTGACGCCCATCGCGTCGGCGAGCGTGCGCTGGGTCGTCGGCCCGCCGCCGCCGACGAGCCACAGCAGCTGCGTGCGCGCCTGCGTCAGGCCGCGTCTGGCGAGGTCTCGCGCCATGTCGTCGCCGAGCAGCACCGTCAGCTCGAGCAGCCGGTCGAGCGTCGCCGCGCGTCGCTCGCTGATATCGTGAAGTCTATTCATGATGTGGTAGCTTCATTGTTACCCGATCACCCTGGAGGCTACCGGTGACCAGCGCGACGACCGAACGAGCCCGCCGTCCCGCGCTGCCGCGCCGGCTGCTGCGGATGGAGTGGAACATCTGGCGCAGCCTCGCGCTGTGGGCGACGCGGCGCAGGCCCGGCGCGACCGCGTCGTCGCGCGCCTTCCCCTACAGCCGTGACGTCACGCCGCTGCTGCTCGCCTTCCTCTTCGGCTCGCTGCTGGAGCTGCCGGTCTTCCACTTCCTGATCCCGTGGGAGCCGGTGCGGCTCGCCGCGCTCGTGCTCGGCCTCTGGGGGCTGCTGTGGATGCTCGGCTACCTCGCCGCGATGCGCGTCTTCCCGCACCTGCTCGACGAGCGCGGGCTGCGCGTCCGACACGGCGCCGCGGTCGACCTGCTGCTGCCGTGGGAGGCGATCGCAGACGTGCGGGCCGAGCGCGACGAGGTGCCGCGCAACGACCCGCTCCAGTTCGCGGTCGGCCCCGGCGGCGCCGCCGCGAAGGTCGCGATCCTCAAGCAGACGCGCGTCACCGTCGAGCTGCGCGAGCCGCTCGCGCTCCCGCACCGCGACGACCCGCGCGCGGTCGTGACCGTCAAGCTCGCCGCCGACGACCCGGCCGCGCTCGTGGCCGC
>JAEXXR010000310.1 GCA_023405705.1 Actinomycetes bacterium | reverse complement strand
CGACCAACGTGATCCTGCGCTGCTCGCAGGCCTGCCGCCTGCGCGCGCCGCTGACCGTCTCGGAGGCCGCGCGCAGACGGCTCGGCCTCAGAACGACGCGCATCGGCGTCGCCGACGGCCGCACGGGCGAGGAGGGCCTCGTCCGCCTGCAGGTGCGGCTCGCCCGCCACGAGCGCAGCCGCCTGCTGGCGATCGGCCGCCCGGTCACCGTCGTCGCCCGCATCGCGACGCCGCGCGGCAAGACGGTGACGGTCCGCTTCCGGCTGCTGCCGGCGAAGACGGACGCCGGTCGGTAGAGGAGAGAACCGAGCGCCGGCCGCGCCGTCCGGCGCGGCCGCTCAGACCGCGTCGGCGGCGTCGCTCGCCGAGGGGTGCGAGGCGTCGCGGAACTCCTCGAACGTCCCGGTGAGGACGAACGCGAGCTGCTCGCCGACGTCGATCGCCTGGTCGCCGATCCGCTCGATCGCGCGCGCGGCGAGGATCATGTGCATCGCCCACTCGCGCGCGTCGGGGTCGTCGCCGCTGAGCCAGGCGAAGTGGAAGACGCGCCGGTTCAGCTCGTTGACGTCGCGGTCCTCCAGCAGCAGGTCGCGTGCCAGCGCGAGGTCGCGCGTCTCGAACGCGCGGCGCGCCTGCTGGACCTCGCCGGCGGCGAGGCGGCCCATCACGCCCAGCTCCTCCAGCAGGATCTTGTGGACGGGCGGGTGGTGGCCGTCGAGCGGGACGAGCTTGGCGACGTTGACGCACTGGTCGCCCATCCGCTCCATTATCCGCGCGACGTGGAAGAGCGCCGCGGTCAGCCGCAGGTCGACGGCGACCGGCGCCTGCAGCGCGAGCAGCGCCAGCAGCCGCTCGTGCAGCTCGAAGTAGCGCGCGTCGAGCGCGTCGTCGCCCTGCACGACGGCGGCGGCGAGCGCCATGTCCTGATGCTCCAGCGCCTCGATCGCGTGCTGCAGCTGGACGATCGCCATGTCGAGGCCGTCGAGCGTCAGCGACTCGAGCTCGGCGAGCTCGGTGCGGAAGGCGATGCGGTGGTCGCGGCCCTCGTTCATCCCGCCGGTCCGGTCACGGTCGTCTCGCCGCTGCGGGCGCCGCCGTCTGCCCGGGCGCTGTCGGCCCCGTCCTCGTCGCCGTCCTCGCCGCCCTGCGCGACCGGCTGCGGCGAGAAGCGGTAGCCGAGCCGGTAGTGGGTGTGGATGAAGACGCGCTCCGGTATCGCCCGCTCGAGCTTCGCCCGCAGCTTGCGCACGTAGACGTCGACGGCGCGGTCGCTCGGCGCCATCGGCTGGCCCCAGCAACGCTCGTAGAGGTGCTCGCGCGCGAGCACCTCGTCGGGTCTGCGCATCAGCTCGACGAGCAGCTCGAACTCGCGCGGGGTGAGCGGGATGACGCCGCCCGGCGCGCGTGCCGTGTACGCCGCCGGTGTCACGTCGAGGCCGCCGGCGCGCAGCCGCTCTCTCTCACCGCCTGATCTCACGCGGTCAAGGATCGATCCGTTCCGTGACCGCGAAGTTACCGAGTCGTGAACCGAACGTGAAGGCGGTGTTTTCACGGCGTGTCTGCGCTGTGTTCACAAGAAGGTCACATCCCGTCCACGACTCGGTAACAGACTGACAACCACCTCCTGATTCCGTGATTTGCGCAATCGACGTGAGGAACCAAGGAGCTTCTGTGAGATTCCCCCGCAAGACGACGACGCTGCTCTCGTGCGTCGCCCTCGCCATCGGCGCCGCGGCCTGCGGCAGCGACGACGACAACAGCTCGACCGCCGCGAGCACCTCCGGCGGCGGCTCGACCTCCGCGCAGCTGTCCGGCTCGATCGCGGGCGCCGGCGCCAGCTCCCAGGCTGCCGCCGCTGAAGCCTGGATCGCCGGCTTCCAGGAGCAGAACCCGGACGCGACGATCTCCTACGACCCGATCGGCTCGGGCGGCGGCCGCGAGCAGTTCATCGCCGGCGGCGTCGCCTTCGCGGGCACCGACTCGGCGCTCGACGAGGAGGAGATCAGAGGCGCGCAGAGAGTCTGCACCGACGTCGTCGAGGTCCCGGTCTACATCTCGCCGATCGCGATCATCTACAACCTCCCGGGCGTCGAGGACCTGAGACTGACCCCGGACACGCTCGCCAGAATCCTCAAGGGCGACATCGAGAACTGGAACGACCCGGTCATCGCGAGAGAGAACCCGGACGCCGAGCTGCCCGACACGCGCATCACGCCCGTCCACCGCTCCGACGAGTCCGGCACGACCGAGAACCTCGCCGAGTACCTCGCCGCCGTCGCCCCCGACGCGTGGAGCTTCGAGGTCAGCGGCGACTGGCCCGTCAGAGGCGGCGAGGCTGCCGACGGCACCTCCGGCGTCGTCGACGCGGTCGCGGCCGGCGAGGGCACGATCGGCTACGCCGACGCGAGCCAGGCGGCCGACCTCGGCCAGGCGCTGATCCAGGTCGGCAGCGAGTACACCGGCCCGACGCCGGAGGCCGCGGCCGCGATCCTCGAGGACTCGAGACGCGTCGAGGGCACGGGCGATCACATCTTCGCCTACGAGCTGAGACGCGACACGACCGAGTCGGGCACCTACCCGATCGTCCTCGTCTCCTACGGCGTCGCCTGCACCAGCTACAGAGACGCGCAGACGGCCAACCTGACGAGAGCGTACATGCAGTGGATCGTCAGCCCGGAGGGCCAGGAGGCCGCCGCCTCCTCGGCCGGCTCCGCGCCGCTCTCCGAGGCGTTGCGCACCCAGATCCAGCCGGCGGTCGACGCCATCGGGAGCGCCAACCAGTGACGCGCGCGCCTGAGCGGACGGGGTCGACCGGCGGGGCGCAGGCCCCGGCCGGCGCCCTGCCCGCTCAGGCCCGTCGCACCCAGAGAGAAGCGACGAGGACCGAGATGCGATGAGCGCCACGAGCGCAGACAACCCCGCCGACGCCACCCGCGCGGCGATCAAGCACCACGGCGGTGTCCCCCAGCGCCCGGGCGACCGCATCTTCGGCGGCGCCGCGAAGGGCGCGGGGATCGGGATCCTCGTCGTCCTCGCGGGCGTCGCGATCTTCCTGCTGATCGAGGCGTGGCCCGCGATCACCGCCTCCGCCGAGGAGATCCCCGGCAGAGAGGGGCTGATCGACTACATCGCCCCGCTCGCCTTCGGCACCGTCCTCGCCGCCGTCGTCGCGGCGATCATCGCCGTCCCCTTCGCGGTCGCGATCGCGCTGTTCGTCAGCCACTACGCGCCGCGCCGGATCGCCTCCAGCCTCGGCTACGTGATCGACCTGCTCGCCGCCGTCCCCAGCGTCGTCTACGGCCTCTGGGGCGTGTCGGTGCTCGCGCCGGCCTCGCGCGACATCAACGCGTGGCTGGCCGACAACCTCGGCTTCCTGCCCTTCTTCGAGGGCCCGGCCTCGGTGACCGGCCGCACGATGCTGGTCGCCGGCCTCGTCCTCGCGGTGATGATCCTGCCGATCATCACCGCGATCGCCCGCGAGGTCTTCTCGCAGACGCCGCGCGCCCACGAGGAGGCGGCGCTGGCGCTCGGCGCGACCCGCTGGGAGATGGTCCGCATGGCCGTCCTGCCGTTCGGCCGCTCCGCCGTCATCTCCGGCTCGATGCTCGGCCTCGGCCGCGCGCTCGGCGAGACGATGGCCGTCACGATCATCCTCTCGGTCTCCGGGATCGTCACCTTCAACCTGATCAGCTCGAGCAACCCCTCGACGATCGCCGCCAACATCGCGCTCGACTTCCCGGAGTCGTCGGGCATCGCGATCAACGCGCTGATCGCCTCCGGCCTCGTGCTCTTCGCGATCACCCTGGTCGTCAACATGGCGGCGCGCGCCGTCATCAGCCGCCGCGAGGCGAAGGAGGGTCGATGAGCACCTCGACGATGGCGTGGGAGGACCACCGCGTCCTCCCGACCTGGGCGCCCGCCGCGGCGGCCGGCGCCGGCGTCGCCGTCGGCCTGTTGGTGCTGCTCGCCGGCGGCCTCTCGCCGATCCTCGCGGTGTTCGCCGCCGCGGCCGTGACGACCGCCGCGCTGATCCCCTGGTCGCTGACGGTCGAGGGCTCGCGCCGCGCCCGCGACCGGAT
>JAEXXR010000718.1 GCA_023405705.1 Actinomycetes bacterium | reverse complement strand
ACGCGCGACTCGATGCCCGGTGCCGGCGCGGGCGGCGGCGGACGTCGCCGCGTCGTGATCGACTCGCAGGCTTCGCGCCGCACGCCCGGTGGCGGCGGTCCCCAGAACCAGCCGCCGCGCCGTCAGCGCCGTGGCCGGCGCCGTCGCGGCACGTACGAAGAGCCGGCGCCGCTGGAGACCAGAGTCAACCTCGGCCCCGCGCACGTCAGAGTGCCGTCGGGCTCGACGGTCAGAGACATCGCCGAGTACCTCGACATCCCGGTCCCCGAGATCATCAAGAAGCTGATGCAGCTCGGCGAGATGGCGACCCTCACGCAGACGCTCGCCGACGACGCGATCGAGATGATCGCCGACGAGTTCGGCAAGACCGCCGAGGTCGTTCGCGCCGCTGACGACGTCGACGCCGAGCCGGTCTACGAGGACTCCGACGAGGAGCTGCTGGAGCGTGCCCCGGTCGTCACGATCATGGGCCACGTCGACCACGGCAAGACGTCGCTGCTCGACGCGATCCGCGACACCGAGGTGACCGCGGGCGAGGCCGGCGGCATCACGCAGCACATCGGCGCCTATCAGGTCCATCACTCCGACAGAGTCGTCACGTTCCTCGACACCCCGGGTCACGAGGCGTTCACCGCCATGCGCGCCCGCGGCGCCAAGGTCACCGACATCGCGGTGATCGTGGTCGCGGCCGACGACGGCGTGAAGCCGCAGACGCAGGAGGCGGTCGACCACGCGAAGGCCGCGAGAGTGCCGATCCTCGTCGCCGTCAACAAGGTCGACAAGGAGGGCGCGCAGCCCGAGCGCGTCCGCACCGAGATGACGCAGCTCGGCCTGCAGCCGGTCGAGTGGGGCGGCGAGACCGAGTTCGTCGACGTCTCCGCGAAGGCGAAGACCGGCCTCGACGACCTGCTCGACACGATCCTCGTCATGTCCGAGGTCGAGGAGCTCAGAGCGAACCCGAACGCCGAGGCGTCGGGCGTCGTCGTGGAGTCGAAGCTCGACCCGGGCCGCGGTGCGGTCTGCACCGTGCTGATCCAGCGCGGCACCCTGAGAGTCGGCGACGCGCTCGTCGCGGGCCAGCACTGGGGCAAGGTGCGGGCGATGAACGACTTCAAGGGCGAGAGAGTCAAGAAGGCGATCCCGGGCGAGCCCGTGGAGATCCTCGGCTTCGACTCGGTCCCGGAGGCCGGCGAGTTCGTGCGCGTCGTCGAGAACGACCGCAAGGCCCGTCAGCTCGCCGGTGAGCGGGCGAACCGGCTCAAGACCGAGGCGCTCGCGCGCCGCTCCGGCAAGCGCGTCACGCTCGAGGACATCTTCAAGAGCGAGCTGCAGGAGCTCAACATCGTCCTCAAGTCCGACGTCGCCGGCTCGCTGGAGGCGATCGACGACGAGATCGCGAAGCTGCCGCAGAGCGAGATCCAGGTCAACGTCGTCCACCGCGGCGTCGGTGGCGTCAACGAGTCCGACGTGATGCTCGCGGCGGCCTCCGACGGCGTCGTGCTCGCCTTCAACGTCCGCCCCGTGGGCGACGCGGGCAGAGTCGCCGACCGCGAGGGCGTCGAGATCCGCTCGTACTCGGTCATCTACCGTGCGATCGAGGACCTCCGCGCCGCGATGGAGGGCATGCTCGAGCCGGAGGAGGTCGAGGACCAGATCGCCACGATCGAGGTCCGCGCGATCTTCCGCGCCTCGAGAATCGGCGTCATCGCCGGTTCCTACGTGACTGACGGCAGAGTCACGCGCGGCGCGAGAGTGCGCCTCGTGCGTGACGGCACGGTCGTCTACGACGGCGAGATCGCGTCGCTGAAGCGCTTCAACGAGGACGTCAGAGAGGTCGCTTCGGGCTTCGAGTGCGGCATCGTGCTGAGAGACTTCGCCGACGTGAAGGAAGGCGACGTGATGGAGGCGTACACCACGCGCAAGGTCGAGCGCGAGCTGGCCTGATGGCCGGCGGCTTCGTCGCCGTGCTCGTGGTGGACGTCCACTTCCCGGAAGCGGGAAGCCTGAAGGGCAAGCGCAAGGAGCTGTCGTCGCTGAAGGCGCAGCTCCAGACGCGCCTGCACTGCGCGGTCGCCGAGACCGCTCACCAGGACCTGTGGCAGCGAGCCGAGCTGACCGTCGCCCTGACGGCCGGCTCGGCGGCAGGTGTCGAGACCGCCGCCGACGGCGTCGAGCGGTGGCTGGACGAGCGGCTGCCGCAGGGCGTGAGCGTCGAGCGCCACGTCCGCTCGGTCGGCGACCTGCGCGGAGGAGCGTGAGGGTGCGATGCAGCGTGTCAACGCAGATGCGGAACGGCGGATAGGATGAGCGGCAGTCGGATTCGTCGTGTCGACGAGGCGGTGCGCGCCGTTCTCAGCGATGCCATCACGCAGGAACTGAAGGACCCGCGTGTCGGGTTCGTGACCGTGACCGCCGTGAGAACAAGCTCAGACCTCCGCCACTGCCGCGTCTTCGTGAGCATCCTCGGCGACGAGGAGGCACGCCAGGCGGGCCTGGAGGGCCTCCGCTCCGCGCAGGGTTTCCTGCAGCGCAGAGTCGCGCAGGCGGTGCGGATGAAGTACACGCCGGAGATCGTCTTCTCCTATGACGATTCGGTCGACAGAGGGATGCGGATCACCGAGCTGCTGAGAGAACTGCCGCCGGCCGAGCGTGACGAGGTGATCGGCGACGCCGCCCGCATGGACGACTCCCAGCACGAGGAGGATGCGTGACGGGCCCTGTCGCCAACGGCAAGCGCGCCACGAGAGCGCAGGTGCTCGACGAGATCCGCGGCAGCGAGAAGTTCCTGCTCGGCACGCACGAGCACCCCGACGGCGACGCGCTCGGCTCGCTCGTCGCGATGCATCAGATCCTCGTCGCGTACGGCAAGGACTCGATCATGTTCATGGACGCCGACGAGTTCCCGCTGCCGTACGAGTACCGCTTCTTCTCGCTCGACGGCCTCGTCAGCGTCCCGCCGCCCGACATCGAGGAGCGCACGATCGTGCTGCTCGACTGCGGAAACATCGACCGCAATCCGGCCGACGCGCTGAAGTTCGAGGGCGCCCACATCCTCAACGTCGACCACCACCACGACAACACCCACTTCGGCACGGTCAACCACGTCGTGCCGGAGGCGTCGTGCACGGCCGAGATCGTCTGGGACCTGATGCGCGGTCTCGGGATCGAGCCGACGACGTCGATCGCCGAGGCGCTCTACGTCGGACTGGTGACCGACACCGGCAAGTTCATGTACGAGAACACCGGCACGCGCGCCCACGTGATGGCCGCGGAGCTGATCGACGCCGGCGTCGACGTCCACGACATCTACCGCCGCATCTACGAGGGGATCCCGTACGGCAAGCTGGCGCTGCTGGCGCGCGGCCTCTCCAACGTCGAGCGCTGGGACGGCGGCCGCCTGACGGCGACGCAGCTGACGCTCGCCGACTTCCGCGAGTGCGGGGCGGAGGAGAACTACTCCGAGGGCGTGATCGACCAGCTGCGCTCGGTCGAGGGGACGGCCGTCGCCGCGATGGTCCGCGACCGCCTCGGCCCCGGACAGGAGGGCAAGCGCAAGGTCTCGCTGCGCGCCGCCGACGAGCGCGTCGACGTCTCCGTGATAGCCCGCGCCCAGGGCGGCGGCGGCCACCGCCAGGCGGCCGGCTTCACGACGACGCTCGGGTGGGACGAGCTGATCGCCTTCCTGCGTGCCGAAGTGGCCGCCCAGTTGTAGCTCCGTAAGGCATCTGGCCTTACGTTCTGAGAACCAGTTCGGCATCCAGCCTCTCGCACCCGCTCGCTCCGCTCGCTCGACTCTGCCGTGACACCGCACATGGACGGGGTGATCCTCTACGACAAACCGCGCGACATCTCGTCGCACGACGTCGTCTACCGCGTGCGGCGGGCGCTGCCGCGCAAGACGAGAGTCGGCCACGCCGGCACGCTCGACCCGTTCGCGACCGGCCTGCTGCTCGTGCTCGTCGGCAGAGGGACGCGCGCGCAGCGGTTCCTGATGGGACTGGGGAAGAGCTACGAGACGATCGCCCGCTTCGGCGCCGTCTCCAGCACCGGCGACAGCGAGGGTGAGATCGAGGAGACCGGTCGCGTGCCGGAGGGCGACCTCCTGCTGCCCACCGGGACCGTCAGACAGCGGCCGCCGGCCTACTCGGCGCTGAGAGTCGACGGCGAGCGCGCCTACGCCCGCGCCCGGCGAGGCGAGCAGGTCGAGCTGCCCGAGCGCGAGGTGCAGGTCGACGCCTTCGACGAGCTGTGGCGCGACGGCGCCAGACGGGCCTTCTCGATCCGCTGCTCGTCCGGGACCTACGTCCGCAGCCTGGTCGCCGACCTCGGCGACGCCTACTGCGAGGAGCTGCGCCGCACCGCGATCGGCCCGTTCGACGTCGCCGACGCCGACCCGGAGCGGATCGTCGGACTCGACGACGCGCTGGCGCGGATCATGCCGGCGGTCGCGCTGGAGGGCGACCTCGCCCGCAGAGCCTCCCACGGCGTCGCCGTGCCGGGCGCGACGGCGGGGGAGGGCTACGTGCGGCTGATCGACGAGCAGGGGCTGATCGCGATCGCCGAGCCGCGCACCGGACCGGACGGCGAGCCGCTGCTGAAGCCGGTCGTCGGCCTGCGCGGCTGAGCCGCTCCGCGGCGGCCGGCGAGCGCCTCCGTGACGCGCCGCAGCGCCCCGCTGACGGGTCGGGGGCGCGCGATCACTACTCTTCCGCGCCATGCAGATCACCTGGCTGCCCGACGTCGCGCCGAGGCCCCGGCGCGTCGCCGTCGGAGAGTTCGACGGGGTCCACCTCGGTCACCGCGCCGTCATCGCAGGAAGCGACACGGTCCTGACGTTCGAGCCCCATCCGCTTGCCGTCGTCCGTCCGGAGGCGGCGCCGAAGCTGCTGACCAGCCTGGAGGTGAAGGCCGAGCTGGTCGAGTCGCTCGGCGTCGAGGAGCTGGTCGTGATCCCCTTCGACGACGCGTTCGCGCACCAGACCGCGGAGGCGTTCCTCGACGACGTGCTCGTCGGCAAGCTCGGCGCCACGCACGTGACGGTCGGCGAGAACTTCCGCTTCGGCCACGGCGCCAGAGGCGACACGGCGCTGCTGAGAGCAGACGAGCGCTTCGAGGCGCGCGTCGTGCCGCTCGTCGAGATCGAGCAGGAGATCATCTCCTCCTCGCACGTCCGCGGCCTCGTGCTGGCCGGCGAGGTCGAGCACGCCAGCCGTTTCCTCGGCGGGCCGTTCCGCATACGCGGCGTCGTCAGGCACGGCGAGAAGCGCGGCCGCGAGCTCGGCTTCCCGACCGCCAACCTGGAGCCCGACCCGGAGCTCGTCTGCCCCGGCAACGGCGTCTACGCGACCCGCGTGACGCTCGCCGACACGGGCGAGGTCCGCTGCGCCGCGACGAACGTCGGCGTCCGCCCGACCTTCGAGAGCGGCCTCGGCCTGCTGATTGAGCCGTACCTGATCGACTACACCGGCGACCTCTACGACCGCACCATCACGGTCGAGTTCCTGACCCGCCTGCGGGGGGAGCAGCGGTTCGACTCCGTCGACGATCTGATCGCCCAGATGCACCGCGACGTCGAGGTGGCGCGTGGGGTCTGTGCAGCCGATTCTGCTACGCTGCCCGGCCGATGACGACCCTTACCAGCGAGCGCAAAAGAGAGCTGATCGCGAAGTTCGGCAGAGGCGAGAACGACACCGGCGCAGCCGAGGTCCAGATCGCGATGCTGACGGAGCGGATCAACGATCTCACCGAGCACCTGCGCACCCACAAGAAGGACCACCACTCGCGCCGCGGCCTGCTCATGCTCGTCGGCCGGCGTCGCCGCTTCCTCAACTACATGCAGCGCAAGGACCTCGAGGGGTACCGCGCGCTCGTGAGAGAGCTCGGTCTGCGCAAGTGAGCGTCCTGCAGCCGGGCACGCCCGCGCCGGAGTTCACGCTCCAGCGCGAGGACGGCGGGACCTTCACCCGCGAGGACCTGCAGGGCAGAACGACCGTCCTGGTCTTCTACCCGTTCGCGTTCAGCCCGGTCTGCACGGACCAGCTCAACCTCTACGAAGAGGTGCTCGACCAGTTCACGGCGCAGGGGGCCACGTTGTACGGCGTCTCCTGCGACTCGTCGTGGGCGCAGAGAGCGTTCCGCGAGAAGCTCGGCGTGACGATCGAGCAGCTCTCCGACTTCGAGCCCAAGGGCGCCGCCAGCAGCGCGTTCGGCGTCCTGCACGAGGGCGGCTTCCCGCAGCGTGCGCTCGTGATCGTCGGGCCCGACGGCGTCGTCAAGTGGAGCTACCAGGCGCCCTCGCCCGGTGACCTCCCCGGTGCCAACCTCATCTTCGACGGCCTCGCGGCCTGAGATGCGCATCCTCGTCAGGTGACTGAGGCGTACGGCAGCGCGCCGCTGCCGCCGCCGTCGGAGGACGACCATCGCGCCGGTCCTGCGGGCCGGCCGCTGGCGATCGTCTATGCCGACTACGAGTGCCCGTACTGCGCCGTGCTGGAGCTGAAGCTGCGCGCCGTGGGCGCGCAGCGGATCTTCCGGCACTTCCCGGTCAGATCGAAGCACCCGCGCGCGTGGGCGGCCGCCTGCGCCGCGGAGGCCGCGGGACTGCAGGGCCGCTTCTGGGAGATGCACGCGGCGCTGTTCGACGACCAGGCGCGGCTGGAGGACCCGCACCTGTGGGCGCGCGCCGAGCGGCTCGGCCTCGACGTCGACCGCTTCGACGCCGACCGCCGCTCCGACGCCGTCGCCGCGCGCGTCCGACGGGACTTCGGCAGCGGCGTGCGGGCCGGCGTCGTCACCACGCCGACGCTCTTCCTCGACGGCGTCGCCCACCCGGGGCTGCCGACCGACGAGTTGCTGGCTCGGCTGGGCTGAGCCGGGCGGCCGGCGCTACGCCACCCGCGCGCCGGCGTCCTCACGCGCGCTCGTGCTGCCGTGTGCCAACAGCCGCTCGACCGCCTGCGCGCGGAAGTCGAAGATCCGCGCCAGGTCGCGTGCGACGAAGGCGCGGCGGGCGATCTCGCCGAGCGGGCCGAGCGGCAGCGCGTAGCGGACGGTGTCGCGCATCAGCGTCTGCGGCTCGCCGTTCGGCCCCGCGACCGCCTCGAACTCATGCGTGTGGTGCCAGAGCGCGTAGGGGCCGCGCACCTGCGCGTCGACGAAGCGGACGCCAGGCTCCCACTCCTCGATCCGCGTCAGCCAGCGCAGCGGCACGCCGTGCAGCTTCAGGCGGTACGCGATCAGCGTCCCGGGGGCCATCGCGATCGGCTCCGGCGTGCGCACCTGGAAGCCGAGCCACGGCGGCGTGATCGCCTCCAGGTTGCGCGCGGCGGCGAAGAACGGGAAGACGGCGTCAGGCGAACCGGAAAGGCGTTGCGCTCGCGTCAGGAGATGGACGGTCATGCGTGGGATACGCAGGGCCTTTGCGACAGGATCGCTACGATTGCGGGGTTCGGATACAGAAAAGACGCGATGCACTCCGCCGACCGAAGGGCGGAGCAGAAGGGAAACACCCACATGTCTGACGCCGTTACGCGGCTCGCCGTGGAGATCGCCGGCAAGGAGATCTCCTTCGAGACCGGGCGCATGGCCAAGCAGGCCTCCGGCTCGGTCGTCGTCCGCTCGGGCGACACGATGGTCCTCTCGACCGCGACCGCCGGCAATCTCCGCGATGTCGACTTCCTCCCGCTCACGGTCGACGTCGAGGAGCGCATGTACGCCGCGGGCAAGATCCCCGGCTCGTTCTTCAAGCGCGAGGGTCGCGCCGGCGAGAAGGCGACGCTCGTCGCCCGCATGGTCGACCGTCCGATCCGCCCGCTCTTCCCGAAGGGCTGGCGCCGTGAGACGCAGCTCGTCACGCTGACGCTCTCGGTCGACCACGAGCACTCCTACGACATCCTCGCGATGAACGGCGCCTCGGCGGCCCTGATGGTCTCCGACATCCCGTTCCCGACGCCGGTCGGCGCGGTCCGCATCGGCAAGGTCGACGGCAACTTCGTCGTCAACCCCAACGAGGAGGACCTGCTCGAGAACACCGACCTCGACCTGATCGTCGCGGGCACCGAGGAGGCCATCCTGATGGTCGAGGCGGGCGCCAACGAGATCCCCGAGGCGGAGATCCTCGACGCGCTCGACATCGCGCACGACGCGATCAAGAAGCTCTGCGCGCTCCAGTGGGAGCTGGCCAGAAAGGCCGGCAAGGAGAAGACCGAGGTCGAGGTCCCGCAGGTCGACGAGAGACTGCTGAGACAGATCACGAGATCGTTCGGCAGAAAGCTCGACAGAGCGACCGGCGTCGTCGACAAGCTCGAGCGCCAGGAGGCGACGAAGGCCGTCGAGGTCGACGTCTTCGCGAGATTCGCCGCCGACGAGGACGACGCCGAGCAGCGCCAGGCTGTCCAGCTCGCCTTCGACAAGCTCGAGAAGTCGATCATCCGCGAGCGGATCGCCGTCAAGAAGAAGCGCCCGGACGGCCGCAAGGCCGACGAGATCCGGCCGATCACGATCGAGGTCGGCGTCACGCCGCGCACGCACGGCTCCGCGCTCTTCACGCGCGGCCAGACGCAGGCGCTGTCGACCGCGGCCCTCGGCACGACGCGCGAGGAGATGCGCCTCGACACGCTCGGCCTGGAGACCAGAAAGTACTACTTCCACCACTACAACTTCCCGCCGTTCTCGGTCGGCGAGGCGGGCTTCATGCGCGGCCCCAAGCGCCGTGACATCGGCCACGGCGCGCTCGCCGAGCGCGCGCTCGTGCCGATGGTGCCGACGATCGAGGAGTTCCCGTACACGATCCGCGTCGTGTCCGACATCCTCGAGTCCAACGGCTCCTCCTCGATGGCGTCGGTCTGCGGCTCCTCGCTGTCGCTGATGGACGCGGGCGTGCCGCTCAAGCGCCCGGTCGCCGGCATCGCGATGGGTCTGATCAAGGAGGGCGACGACTACATCGTGCTCTCCGACATCGCCGGCATCGAGGACCACCTCG
>JAEXXR010000710.1 GCA_023405705.1 Actinomycetes bacterium | reverse complement strand
GCCGGCGCCGGCGACCCGGACGAGCCGGTGCTCGTCCACGACGCCGCCCGCCCGCTGTTGACGCCCGCGATCGTGCGCGCCTCGCTGACGGCGCTGGAGCAGACCGGCGCCGACGCCGTCGTCGCCGCCGCGCCGGTCGTCGACACGATCAAGCGGGTCGGCGACGACGCGCTGCGCGTCGTCGAGACCGTCCCGCGCAGCGCGCTGTGGGCCGTGCAGACGCCGCAGGTCTTCCGCCGCTCCGTGCTGGAGCGCGTGCTCGCCCAGCCCGACGAGGTGCTCGCCGCAGCGACCGACGACGCGAGCCTCGTCGAGCAGGCGGGCGGCCGCGTCCACCTCGTAGAGTCCCCCCGCGAGAACCTCAAGGTCACCACCCCGGTCGACCTCCGCCTCGCCGCCATCCTCCTGGAAGAACGATGCTGACCGACTATCACGTCCACCTGCGTCCCGACGAGCCCGGGACGACCGCCGACAAGTACTTCGTCGCCGCGAACGCCGAGCGCTACCGCGAGGCGGCCGCCGAGCGCGGGATCGCCGAGCTGGGCGTCTCCGAGCACATCTACCGCTTCAAGCAGGCGCTGGAGGTCTGGCAGCATCCGTTCTGGCAGGCGCAGGCGGCCGAGGACATCGACGCCTACTGCCAGTTCGTGCGCGAGCAGACCGACCTCAAGCTGGGGATCGAGGCCGACTTCATCCCCGGCCGCGAGGACCAGATGGGCAACCTGCTGGAGGCGCGCGAGTGGGACTACGTCGTCGGCTCGGTCCACTTCGTGCGCGACCACGCCGTCGACATGCCCGGCGACTGGGACGTCTGGAGAACCACGTTCGAGTCTCCCGAGAAGGTCTGGCGGCGCTACTTCGAGACGCTCGGCGAGTGCGCCCGCAGCGGCCTCTACGACATCCTCGCCCACCCCGACCTCGTGAAGGTGTGGGGGAGGGACCGGCCGCGGCCCGAGGGCGACCTGCGCCGCTATTACGAGCTGGCGCTGGAGGGGATCGTCGAGTCCGGGATCGCGATCGAGGTCTCGACCGCGGGCCTGCGCAAGCCGGTCGGCGAGCGCTACCCGGCCGAGGCGTTCCTCGAGCTGCTGCTCGAGAACGGCTGCCCGGTCGCGCTCTCCAGCGACGCCCACCTGCCCGAGCACGTCGGCTTCGACTACGAGCAGACGGTCGAGTGGCTGGCCGGCTTCGGCGTCACCGAGCTGGCCGTCTTCGACAAGCGGCAGCGGCGCATGGAGCCGATCGGGGCGAGCTGATGGTCGCGACCGGGATCGGCTGGGACGTGCACAGATTCGCCGAAGGGCGGCCGCTGGTCGTCGGCGGCGTGACGATCCCGTTCGAGCTGGGCCTGCACGGCCACTCCGACGCCGACGTGCTCGTCCACGCCGTGATCGACGCGCTGCTCGGCGCCGCCGGCCTCGGCGACATCGGCGAGCACTTCCCCGACACCGACGAGCGCTGGAGAGGCGCCGACTCGCTCGACCTGCTGCGCTCGACGCGCGAGCTGGTCGCGGTCGGCGGCGTCGAGATCGTCCACGTCGACACGACCGTGCTGATGGAGCGGCCGAAGCTGCTGGAGCACAAGCCGGCGATGCGCGACAACATCGCCAGCGCGCTGCAGATCTCGCCGGCGCGCGTGAACGTGAAGGCGACGCGCGGCGAGGGGATGGGCTTCGTCGGCCGCGTGGAGGGCGCGGCCGCGCTCGCGATCGCGACGCTGGAGCGCCCGGGCGAGTAGGCCGTCTGCGCGCCGCGGTTGCGGCTGCGCGGATGTCGACTGCCTCGGTAGGGTTGGAGCCGTGCGTCCGATCCGAATCCACGACACCCTCAGCGGCGAGCTGAAGCCGCTGGAGCCCCGCGACCCGGGGAAGGTCGGGATCTACGCCTGCGGGCCGACCGTCTACGGCCGCATCCACGTCGGCAACGCGCGGCCGTTCGTCGTCTTCTCGCTGTTCAAGCGCTTCCTCGAGCACGAGGGCTATGACGTCACGTTCGCCGCGAACGTCACCGACGTCAACGACAAGATCTACGACGCCGCCGCCAAGGCCGGCGTCCCCAGCGAGCAGCTCGCGACCGAGATGACGGCCCACTACAAGGCCGACACCGACGCGCTCGGCCTCGGCCGGCCCGACCACGAGCCGCTCGCGAGAGAGACGATCGCCGAGATGGTCGCGCTGATCGAGAAGCTGATCGAGCGCGGCCACGCCTACGCGGTCGAGGGCGACGTCTACTTCGACGTCCGCTCCTACCCGCGCTACGGCGAGCTGTCGCACCGCCAGGTCGACCAGATGGACCAGGGCGAGGGCGTCGCCGGCGCCGACCTGAAGCGCGACCCGCTCGACTTCGCGCTCTGGAAGGCGTGGAAGGAGGGCGAGGACACCTCCTGGGAGACGCCGTGGGGCAGAGGCCGCCCCGGCTGGCACATCGAGTGCTCGGCGATGGCGGAGATGCTGCTCGGCGTCGGCTTCGACGTCCACGGCGGCGGCTCCGACCTCGTCTTCCCGCACCACGAGAACGAGGCCGCCCAGACCTGCGCCGCCCATGGCGAGCCGCTCAGCCGCCTGTGGATGCACAACGGGATGGTGCGGCTCGAGGGCGAGAAGATGGCGAAGTCGGTCGGCAACATCTTCCTCCTGCACGAGGCGGTCGAGACGCACGGCCGCGACGCGCTCGTCGCCTACTTCGCCGGCGGCCACTACCGCCAGCCGATCGCCTACTCCGGCGAGCGGCTGGAGGAGGCGGCCCGCTCGGTCGCCCGGATCCGCGAGGCGGGGCGCAGGCTGGAGGCCGGCGGTTCGAGCCCGGCGGAGCTGGCCGAGCTGCGCGAGAGCTTCTTCGCCGCGCTCGCCGACGACTTCAACACGCCGAGAGCGCTGGCGGCGGTCTTCGAGTGGGTCCGCGCCGCGAACCGGCTGACCGAGGCCGGTGAGAGCGTCGGCGACGCCGACCTGCGCGAGATGCTGCAGGTGCTGGCGCTCGACAACCTGCTCGACGCTGGTGCGGGCGACGGGCCCGACGAGGCGGCGCAGGAGCTGCTGGCACGGCGCGAGGCGGCCCGCGCGGCGAAGGACTTCGCCGCCGCCGACGCCCTGCGCGACGAGCTGGCAGCGCTCGGCTGGACGGTGCGCGACGGCGCCGCCGGGCCCGAGCTGGTCCCGCACGGCTGACGAGATTTATGGCTGATCGACGCAGGCAGAGACGAGAGCGCGACGCGCGCCGCGCGAGCGGCGGGCGCGAGGGAGGCTCCGGCGGCTACGGCTCCGGCAGATCCGGTGGCGGCAGACGCGGACCGGGCGGGCGCGGGTCCGGCGGCTCCGGCGGGCGCGGCC
>JAEXXR010000705.1 GCA_023405705.1 Actinomycetes bacterium | reverse complement strand
GAGGGGACCTGGGGCTGCCTGCTGATCGTCTGCGACCGGCCGCGCGCCTACGGGATCGTCGAGCGGGCGCTGGCGGAGGCGATCGCCCAGCAGCTCGGCCGCGCGCTCTCCAGCCGGCGGCTGCTCGACAAGCTGAGCGTCTCCGGCTTCGGCGACCTCTACCGGATCGCCGCCGACGCGGACGCCGAGCGGGCCGGCCTGACCGGTCCCGGGATCCACGGCGAGGACGCCGAGCAGTGGCGGCTGGCCGACCTCGCCTGGCGCGTCGGGCGCGCGCTGGAGCTGGACGACGACGAGCGCCGCGCGCTCTACCTCGCCGCGCTCTTCCACAACGTCGGCACCGTCGGCGTCCCGGCGGCGCTGCTCGCCCATCCCGGCGAGCTGCACGACGAGGAGCGGGCGATCCTGCGCGAGCACCCGCTGATCGGCGAGCGGATGCTGCGCGCGCTGCCGCTGCTGCGCGACGCCGCCCCGATCGTCCGCCACGAGCACGAGCGTTGGGACGGCGCCGGCTACCCCGACGGCCTCTCCGGCGACCAGATCCCGTTGGAGGCGCGGATCCTGCTCGCCTGCGACGTGTTCGTGTCGATGACCTCGCCGCGGCCATGGCGGCCGCCGCGGACCTGCGAGGCGGCCAGGGCGGAGCTGCGCCGCGTCTCGGGCGCGCAGCTCGACCCGCGCGTCGTCGAGACGCTGCTGGCGCTGCTCGCCCTCGACGACGGTGACGGTGACGGCGACGGCGCGGGCGCGACGCCGGACGACGACGAGCGCTCCGCGCAGCCGGCCGGCGTCTGAGCCGGCCTGCTCGGAGCCGGCGCTCGGTGCGTCGCCCGGGACGCTCAGAGCGCGTCGCCGGGGCGCTCGAAGATGATCTCGGGGATCAGGCAGGCGGGGGAGAGCTTCAGCAGCAGCCGCACCGACTCGGCGATGTCCTGCGGCCGTATCATCGCCTCGGCCGCGATCCCGCCGGCCTTCGCGAACTCGGTCATCGGCGTGTCGACGAACGCGGGACAGAGCGCGGTCGAGCGGATCCCCTCGGTCGCCAGCTCCTTGTTCATCGCCTCGGTGAAGCCGATCACCGCCGCCTTCGTCGAGGAGTAGACCGACAGCCACGCCTGGCCGCGCTTGCCGGAGATCGAGGCGGTGTTGACGACGAGCGCGCTGCGGTGCTCGGCCGCGGCGGCGCGCAGCAGGCCGACGCACTCGCGATAGAAGAGCACCGTCGCGCGCACGTTGACGTCGAGCTGCATGTCGAGCCGCTTCGTCTCGATCTCGCCGACCGGGGCGCCGATGCCGACGCCGGCGTTGTTGACGAGCACGTCGAGGCGGCCGTAGCGCTGCTCGTGGGCGGCGACGACCGCCTTGACGGCCTCCTCCTCCGACAGCGCCGCCGCGACCTCCTGGACCTCGAAGCCATCGGCGCGCAGGCCGTCCGCGGCCGCCGTCAGCTTGTCGGGGCGGCGCGCGGCGAGCGTCAGCGCGTAGCCCTCCTCGCCGAGCATCCGGGCGATCGCCAGCCCGATGCCGCTCGATGCCCCCGTCACGATCGCCGCGCGCTGCGCCATCTCGAACCTCCGGATCTCCGCTCTGAAAGGTCGCGGGCCGCCGGCCCGCCGCGGTATCCAATCACTCCCGCCGGGGGCGGCTCGCCGCTTGCCGGCGCGCTCTACGCTTCGCCGATGAGACAGCGTCGTTTCGGCCTCGGCGTGCCCGAGCTCTCCGTCGTCCTCGTGCTGCTCGTGCTGCTCGCCGGCGGACTGCTGCTCGGCGGCTCGTCGTCGCAGGGATCCGAGCGGACGGTCGTCGCCCCTGAGCGGCTGGCGCGCGTCGAGCGCGAGGTCGAGCAGATCCGCGGCCTCGACTTCAAGCGGCCGGTCTCGGTCGAGGTGATGACGCCCGAGGAGGTGCGCGCGTACGCCGCCAGGCTGTCGAGCGGCAGACGCGCGCAGGAGCAGATCGAGACGAGCGGAGAGTTGATGAAGCTGCTCGGGATGATCGAGCCCGAGGTCGACTTCGCCGCGATCAACTCCGACATCTACGGCGAGCAGGTCGCCGGCTTCTACGACCCCGAGACCGAGCGGCTCGTGCTGGTCGAGGACGTCGGGATCGACGACGCGACGCTCGCGCACGAGCTGACCCACGCGCTCGACGACCAGCACTTCGACCTCGAGCGGCTCGGCGGCGACCCGGACAGCGGGCCCGTCTACGACGGCGACGGCGACGTCGCCGAGTCCGGCCTCGTCGAGGGGACCGCGATGGTCGTCATGACCCGCTACCTGGAGCGCAACCCCGACGCGATCTCGCTCGGCGACGCCTTCGGCCAGCTGCTCACCGCCGCCGGAGGCAGACCGCTGCCGGAGTCGGTGATGCGCGCGCTGCTGTTCCCCTACTCGGCCGGCGAGCAGTTCGCCTCGCGGCTGTACGCGACGACCGGCGACTGGAGACTGCTCGACAACGCGCTCGCGCACCGGCCCCCGGCCGCCTCCGCCGACCTGCTCGACCCGCAGCGGTGGCTGCGCGTCGTGAGACCGGTCGAGGTCCCGGTGCCGCCGGCCGGCGCGCCGGGCGCGGGCTGGCGGCGGCTGATGGAGTCGACCTACGGCCAGGCCGACCTGCAGGAGCTGTTCCACGAGCCGTTGGGTCAGCGGCGCGCCGCACGCGCGGCCGCCGCCTGGCGCGGGG
>JAEXXR010000692.1 GCA_023405705.1 Actinomycetes bacterium | reverse complement strand
CTCCAGCAGCTCGTCGCCGGCGCCGTGGCCGTGGGTGTCGTTGAAGCGCTTGAAGCCGTCGAGGTCGAGCAGCACGACGACCTGCTCGGCCTCCTCACGCCCGCCCGCCTCGACGACCGCGAGGTCGTCGCTCAGCGCGCGGCGGTTGCCGAGGCCGGTCAGCGGGTCGGTCAGCGCCTGGCCGGCGCGCTCGGCGAGCAGCCGCTGGGCGGCGCGGAAGGTGACGACGAAGCGGACGAGCACGATCGACAGGCCGGCCGCCGCGAGCCACACCGCCGCCGTCTCGACCGTCTGGTGGTGGTCGGCGACGAGCACGACGATGCAGGCCGCGCCGGCGGCGACCGGGACGAAGACGCGGTGGCCGGACTCGCGCAGCACGACGACCGGACCCGTCTGCTGCCACGCCGACCAGCCGACCATCAGCGAGGCGAGCAGGTAGGCGTTCGTCAGCGGCCCGCCCTCGTCGTACGGCCCGCTGGCCGTCTCGAACAGGTAGGCGACGTCGGCGACGGCGCTGACCAGCAGCCCGGTCGTCAGCAGCAGCACGTCGCGGCTGAGCCGGCCGCAGCGGACCGCCAGCCAGCCGGCGACGCAGACCGCGACGAGCAGGTCGGCGGCCGGGTACGCGATGTTGGTCGCGGTCTGCGCGATCGTGTCGCCGGTCACGTCCGCGAGCGGGTCGACGACCAGCAGCGCGGTGCCGGCGGCGATCGCGAGCGCGGCGACGAGCCCGTCGAGCCAGACGACCGGGCTGACGACGCGCACCCGCGCCCGCAGCAGCAGCACGAGCCCGAGCGCGACGCAGGGGTAGAAGACGATGTAGGAGAGGTCGGCGATCGACGGGATCGCCAGGTCGCGACCGCCGGCGGTCTGGATCCGCACGAGCAGGTCGCCGGTCGCCCACAGCGCCAGCGCGGTGCCGATCGCCGTCCAGGCCGCCCGCTCGCGCCGATGGGTCGCCGCGCGCAGCAGCGTCAGCGCCGCGGTGCTGAAGGCGATCCCGAGCGCGACGGTCGCAGCGGCGGGCGAGGAGCCGTTGCCGGTGACGGTCGTCGCGGCGTAGGCGAGCGCGAGCGCGGCCAGCAGCAGATAGGCGGCGCCCGGAACCCGGCGGACCGCCCCTCTCAACTCACAAGGCGGGACCGTGCCGACCGCGCTCATCGGTCCTGGTGATCGGCAGCGGTGCCGGGGAGGTTGAGCGCACCGGGCGCGCGGGCGCGCATGCGCGAAACGCCCGCGCACGTCCTCGCGCACGCGAGCGCCCACGCCCGGCTCGCGCGCGCCACCGACCACGCGCGAGCGAGCGGAGCCGCCTCGCCTCAGTACGCGATCTGCCGGTAGTAGCGGCGGGTCGTCAGCGGGTGGTCGCGCAGCACCTCCAGATGCGCGGAGAGCCGCTCGAGCGCCGTCGCGAGCAGGACCGGCGAGATCAGCGCGCGGGTCTCGTCGCTGACGCCCGGCAGCTCGAAGGTCGCCGGGTCGATCACCTGCAGCTTGTCGGAGATCGTCGGCACGAATCTCGCCACGCGGTCGGCGAGCGGACGCGCCGAGTCCTCGCTCTGCAGCAGCAGCACGCTGACGTCTCTCTCCAGCAGCTCCAGCGTCCCGTGGAAGAAGTCGGAGGCGTGGATCGGACGGGTCCGGATCCACTGCATCTCCTCCAGGATGCAGGTGCCGTAGTACCAGGCCTCGGCCCACGCCGAGCCCCCGCCCACGATGATGTGGTACGGCTCGTCTCTGTACAGCTCGGCCAGCTCGGCGGCGCGCGGCTCGAAGCTCTCCTTCACGTTCACGAGCAGCTGCGGCAGCAGCTTCAGCTCGCCGGCGATCTGCTCGTAGGTGCCCTCCAGCTCGCCGCGCGCGTCGAGGACCGACAGCGCGACCAGCAGCGACTGCAGGTAGAACGACTCCGAGGAGGTGTCGTCGGCGGCTCTGACGGTGAAGTTCTCGTCGGCCTTCGTCGCGACCGGCGACTCGGCGTCGCCGGTCAGCGCGATCACCGTCGCGCCTCTCCCCTGCGCGTACTCGAGGACCTCGACCGCCTCCTTCGTCGTCCCCGACAGCGACGGGATCACGACGATCGACTTGTCGCCCAGCGTCACGTCGCCGACCGCGACGATCTCCGCGGCGTGGACCAGCTTCACCGGGAAGGCGGACGAGCGCGCGAGCAGCTGCGCGGCCGGCAGCATCAGCACGCCGGCGCCGCCCGCGCCGAGGAAGAAGAGGTTCGGGGCGCCCGCGTCGAGCAGCCGCCCGATCGACTGGCGCAGCGGGGTCGCGAGCGCGACGGCATCCCCCTGGATCGAGACGAAGCGGTCAGGGTCGAAGTTCAGCATTCGGTTGTCTCCTCGTTCAGGTGTGGGGTTCGGAGGGCTGCGCCTGGAGCCAGAACTCGCGCAGCTCGGTGCAGCGGCCGTCGGCGCCGAAGCGCAGCAGCAGGGCGGCGGCCAGGTCGACGCGCGCGCCGTCGCGGAGGAATCTCGCCCGCCAGGCGGTCGCGGCGCGGTCGCCGTCGGCGAGCGGCGGCTCGATCTCCAGCTCCAGCTCCGACTGCGCGCCGATCGCCTGCGTCCAGTGCGCGACGATCTGCTCGCGCCCGCGCAGGCCCGCGCCGAAGGGATCGAAGGTGTAAGCGGCGTCAGCCGCGAACAGATCGCCGGCCGCCGCGGGGTCGCCGGCCCGCCAGGCGGCGGCGTAGGCCTCGACCCACGCGGCCGGGGAGGCGACCGGCGGCGGGGCGCCGTCGCGCGCAGTGCCGGGC
>JAEXXR010000691.1 GCA_023405705.1 Actinomycetes bacterium | reverse complement strand
CCCCGGCACTGGTCGCGGGCGCGCGCGAGGCGATCGCGCGGATCGACCTGCGCCGCAACGACGGCGTCCACCCGCACGTCGGCGCGCTCGACGTCGCGCCGGTCGTCTTCCGCACGGAGGCCTATCGCGGCGCGGCCTGCGCCGAGGCGCTGCTCGCCGCGGACCTGCTCGCCCGTCGTCTCCAGCTGCCGGTCATCACCTACGGCGCGCTCGCGCAGGGCCGCACGCGCGCGGAGATCCGTCGCGGCGGACCGCAAGCCCTCGCGGAGCGCCTGGAGCGCGGCGAGCTGGCGACCGACTTCGGCCCCCGCGTCCCGCACCCGACCGCCGGCGTCGCGCTCGTCGCCGCGCGGCCCCCGCTGGTCGCCTTCAACGTCGTGCTGGAAGCACCCGCCACCGTGGCGCGGGCGAGGGAGATCGCCGCGCTGATCCGCGAGGGCGGGGCGGAGGGGCTGCCGGGCCTGCGCGCGATCGGCCTGACGCTCGAGCGAGCCGGCGCGGTGCAGATCTCGATGAACGTCGAGGCGCCCGACCGGACCCCGCTGCGCGACGTCGTCGCGGCGATCGCCCGCCACGTGCCGATCGCCTCCGCCGAGCTGGTCGCGCTCGCACCGGAGCGGGCCTTCGCCGGCTTCCCGGAGGACCTGCCGATCCCCGGCTTCGACCCGCAGCGCCACCTGATCGAGCGGGCGCTCGCGCGGCCTGCCGGCTGAGTGTCGCGGCGCGGCGGCGTAGGGTAGGACGATGGACATGGGACGGCGATCCAGGGTGCTGGCGACGGCCGCCGCGGCGCTCGTGCTGGCGGTCGCGGCGCTGACCGGCTGCGGCGACGACGACGGCGGCAGCGGCACCGGCGGGTCGATCACGACGACGACCTCGCCGCGCCTCTCGGTCGCCGGCGCGGCGGCCGCCTGGGCGCCGATCAGAGTCGAGGTCGTCGCGATCGGCCAGGACATCGGCACCGCGGTCACGCAGGCGAGATCGGCATCCGACGCCGAGATCGCCGACCAGTTCACCGCGCTGACCGTCCGCACCGAGGCCGCGGTCGCGAGACTGGAGTCGCTGAACGTGCCCGCGAGAGTCGACACGGCGCTCGACGAGCTGCGCGTCGCGCTGCAGGACGGCGCCGACGACCTCAGAGCGATCGCGACCGCCGCACGCGCCGGGGACGCGCAGGCCGCGAGAGAGGCGGTCGAGCGGCTGGTCAGCGACAGCGAGGGCATCCGCGAGGCGCGGGCCGACGTCGAGCGCCAGCTCCCGCCCGCGCGCGGCTGATCCGTCTAATCTCCCTGGAAGACATGGCACAGACGAAGAAGAAGCGCCAGACCAAGCATCGCGGCAACGCCGCCGGTCAGATCGAGGCGCGCGGGCGCACCGGGCGCAAGCCGGGCGAGGGCGAGCGCAAGCTCTCCGCCCGCGACGAGGCGCATCAGCGCCGGCTGCAGCGGCTCGACACGCCGCCGACGTGGAGAGGCGCGATCCAGCGCGCCGCCGTCGCCACCGCCTTCTTCTTCGTCCTGCTCGTCCTGCTCTTCAGAGAACAGCCGTTCGCCGGCAAGGTCTTCATCGCGCTGTTCATGCTGCTCGTCTACATCCCGATGGGCTACTACACCGACCTGTTCGTCTACAGACGGCGCCAGGCGAAGAGAGCGAAGGAGCGCGCCGCCGCGGGCGTCAAGAGAGGCGACGCGTGATCGAGGTCGCCCCCTTCACCGTCGGCCCGGTCCAGGAGAACAGCTATCTGGTCCGCCGGCAGGGCGCCGACACGGCCGTCATCTTCGACCCGGGCGACGAGGCCGACCGCCTGCTCGCCGCGATCGAGCAGGCCGGCGTGAGGCTGGAGGCGATCCTGCTCACGCACACCCACTTCGACCACGTCGGCGCGGTCGCCCCGCTGGCGCGCGCCACCGGTGCG
Source organism: Actinomycetes bacterium (assembly GCA_023405705.1). The sequence continues at coordinate 4,673 of JAEXXR010000691.1, read as the reverse complement.
CCGGTCTGGTGCCCGAAGCTGGAGCGCGACGTGCTGCTGGACGTCGACAGATACGTCCCGTGGCCCGGCTTCGGCCCGTTCGAGAACCACGACCCCGAGCACCTCGTCGAGGGCGGCGAGCGGATCTCGGTGGCGGGCCTCGACTTCGACGTCGTCTTCACGCCCGGCCACAGCCCCGGCCACGTCACGTGGGCGCTCGCCGACGGCAGCGCGCTGTTCTCCGGCGACGTCCTCTTCCAGGGCTCGATCGGCCGCACCGACCTTCCGTTCGGCGACCACCAGCGGCTGCTGCAGTCGATCTCCGAGCTGCTGGAGCGATACGACGACGGCGCGCAGGTCTTCCCGGGCCACATGGGGACGACGACGCTCGGCGCCGAGCGCGCGACCAACCCGTTCCTCCAAGACCTCGTCGCCTAACCCGACGATGGCCCAGAAGCTCCAAGCCCCGCGCGGGACCTACGACGTCCTGCCCGACGACGCGGTCCGCCGCGAGCACGTCGAGGCGACCGCCCGCAGGATCCTCGGCGCCGCCGGCTACCGCCGCATCGAGACGCCCGTCTTCGAGACGACCGAGCTGTTCGCCCGCGGCGTCGGCGCCTCCACCGACATCGTCCAGAAGGAGATGTACACCTTCGAGGACGGCGGCGGCCGCTCCGTGACGCTGCGCCCCGAGGGGACCGCACCGGTCGCGCGCGCCTACCTCGAGCACGGCATGCAGAAGCTGCCGCAGCCCGTGAAGCTCTGGTACTTCTCCAGCTTCTTCCGCTACGAGCGCGCGCAGGCCGGCCGCTACCGCCAGTTCTGGCAGGTCGGCGCCGAGGCGATCGGCTCGGCCGACCCGGCCGTCGACGCCGAGTCGATCCTGCTGCTCGCCGAGCTGCTGGAGACGCTCGGGGTGAGGGACGTGCGGCTGCGGCTCGGCTCGCTCGGCACGCCCGAGACGCGCGCCGCCTACCGCGAGCTGCTGCAGCAGCACCTGCGCTCGCACGAGGACCAGCTGTCGGAGGAGGTCCGTGGGCGGATCGAGCTGAACCCGCTGCGCGCCTTCGACTCCGACCACCCCGGCACGCAGGCGGTGATGGAGCACGCCCCGCGGCTGCTCGACCACCTCTCGGCCGAGGACCTCGACCACTTCGCGGAGGTGCGCGCGCTGCTCGACGGCGCCGACCTCGCCTACGAGGTCGACAAGACGCTCGTGCGCGGCCTCGACTACTACGCGCGCACGCTGTTCGAGTTCACCAGCGACGCGCTCGGCGCCCAGTCGGGCGTCGGCGGCGGCGGCCGCTACGACGGGCTGATCGAGCAGATCGGCGGCCCGCCGACGCCCGGCATCGGCTGGGCGGCCGGGATCGAGCGGATCCTGCTCGCCGGCGGCGAGGAGCGCGTGCCCGCGCCGCTGCTCGACCTCTACGTCGCCTACGCCGTGCCCGAGGGTCGCGCGACCGGCTTCGAGCTTTGCTGGGAGGCGCGCCGCGCCGGCATCAGCGCCCAGTTCGAGCTGGCCGGCCGCTCGCTGAAGGGACAGCTGAAGCAGGCCGACCGCGCCGGCGCGCGGTTCGTCGCGATCGTCGGCAGCGACGGCGTGACGCTGAAGGACATGGAGTCCGGAGAACAGGACGAGCTCGAACCCGCCCGGGTGATCCCGGTCGTGCTGAAGAAGGGGAAGACGCTGGCATGAGGACACCTCGGCCCAACCAGTACCGCGACGCCTGGTCGGGAGACCTCACCGCCGCCCGCGCCGACGAGCAGGTCCGCGTCGCCGGCTGGGTCCATCGCCGGCGCGACCACGGTGGCCTGATCTTCATCGACCTGCGCGACCGCTCCGGGATCGTCCAGCTGACCTTCCACCCGGACCGCGCGCCCGAGGCCCACAGGCTGGCCCACTCGCTTCGCTCCGAGCACGTCCTCACCGCCGTCGGCACGATCACCCGCCGCGAGGCCGAGAACGTCAACCCGAACATCCCGACGGGTGAGATCGAGGTGACGGTCGACGAGCTGATCGTCCACGCCGCCGCCGACACGCCGCCGTTCCCGATCGACGAGGACGGCCCGGTCAACGAGGACCTGCGCCTGCGCCACCGCGCGCTCGACCTGCGCCGCGCCGGCATGCAGGAGGCGATGAAGCTGCGCCACGTCGTCACGCAGACGATGCGCGGCGTCCTCGTCGAGCGCGACTTCCTCGAGATCGAGACGCCGACGCTGACGCGCTCGACCCCCGAGGGCGCGCGCGACTACCTCGTCCCGGCCCGCATCGACCCGGGGAGCTTCTACGCGCTGCCGCAGTCGCCGCAGCTGTTCAAGCAGCTGCTGATGATCGGCGGCTTCGAGCGCTACTTCCAGATCGCCCGCTGCTTCCGCGACGAGGACTCGCGCGCCGACCGCCAGCCGGAGTTCACGCAGCTCGACCTGGAGATGTCGTTCGTCGACGAGGACGACGTGATCGACGTGATGGAGACGGTGATGAGCGCCGTCTTCGCCGCCGGCGACCTGACCGTCGCGCCGGCGCCGTGGCCGCGGATGGGCTACGACGAGGCGATGCTGCGGTTCGGCTCCGACCGGCCCGACACGCGCTTCGGGCTGGAGATCTCCGAGCTGGGGCCGCTGTTCGAGGGGACCGAGTTCAAGGTCTTCGCGGGCGCGCTGGCCGGCGGCGGCGTGATCCGCGGTCTCAACGCCGGCGCCCGCGAGCTGCCGCGCAGAGAGCTCGACGCGCTGACCGAGCTGGCCAGACAGCACGGCGCCAAGGGCCTCGTGTGGGCGTTCGTGCAGGAGGACGGCACGTGGCGCTCGCCGGTCGCGAAGGCTTTGAGCGCGGACGAGATCGCCGCCGTCACCGGCGCCCTGGAGGGCAAGCCCGGCGACCTGCTGCTGATCGTCGCCGACAAGCCGTCGGTCGCCGCGCAGTCGCTCGGCGCGCTGCGGCTCGACCTGGCGGAGCGGTTCTCCCTGGTCGCCGAAGGCCGCCACGACATCCTCTGGGTCGTCGACTTCCCGATGTTCGAGCAGGGCGACGACGGCGCCTGGAACGCGCTGCACCATCCGTTCACGGCGCCGACCGGCGACCTGGCGGACCCGGGCTCGCTGCGCTCGCGCGCCTACGACCTCGTGCTCGACGGCTCCGAGATCGGCGGCGGCTCGATCCGCATCAGCACCCCGGAGGTCCAGCAGCAGGTGCTGGCGATCCTCGGGATCGACGCCGAGGAGGCGCAGGCCCGCTTCGGCTTCCTGCTCGACGCGCTCAGATACGGCGCCCCGCCGCACGGCGGCATCGCGATGGGCGTCGACCGCATCGTCGCGCTGCTCGCCGGCCGCGACTCGATCCGCGACGCGATGGCCTTCCCCAAGGCCGCCAGCGGCACCGACCCGCTGACCGGCGCCCCGGCCCCGGTCGACGACGCCCAGCTGCGCGACGTCGGCCTCAACGTCGCGCCCGAGGTCAGAGCGCAGCAGGCGGCCAAGGCCGCCGCCGCGGCTTCCTAGCCGCCGCGCGTCGCGGCTGGCGGTGCCCCGCGCGGCCGCGGGGCCGCGTCGGAGCGCTTCCTCGACAGCGAGTGGTAGCGTGCCAACTCGTGCGTCCGCTCCGAACTCTTCTCCCGCTCGCGGCGGCCGTGCTGGCCGCCGCGCTGCCGTCCGCCGCCGGCGCTCAAGAGCTGCCGGCCTGCGCGCCCGACGCCGAGCCGCTGCTGTCGTTCGGGCTTCCGAGCGAGGCGATCGAGCACCGCTGGTACGACGTCGCGCTGCGCAGACGCCAGAGCGACAGACGGTTCGCACTGAGACAGAAGGTCGCGATCCGCTTCAGACGCGGCGGGGTCGAGTGGGACGACACCGTCGACACCGCCAGATACGAGTCGTTCTGGTTCTCAGCCGAGATCGGGAGCGGACCGGTCACCGTCGAGGCCGACTATGTCGAGCACCAGGTCACGTCCTGGGGTGACGAAGAGGAGGAAGGGGCGCCCTGGGAGCTCTCGCAGGCCGAGCGCGAGGAGATGCTGACGGACGGGTCGCTCGAGTTCTACGGCGGCGAGAAGGTGCAGTGCCGCCGGACCGTCAGCGCGACGGTCGGGGTCCGCGCCGGGCTGCGCCAGCCGACCCCCACGCTGTGGACGTTCCGCGAGGCGTGGGCCGACCCGGCCGACGTGCAGGTCCGCGTCCGCAAGCCGTCCGGCTGCCGCCAGCGCTACGCCGCGCAGCCGTTCGTCTTCTCGGTGCGGCGCCAGGGTTCGCGCAGTTGGACGAGCGTCGCCTCCGCCGACCCCTGCACCGGCTGGGAGAAGGGCGGCCGTGGCGCCGGCGTGCGGCTGGACGCCGGCTCGAGCGGGACGTTGACGTTCACCCCGCTCGTCCCCGCGCGCACCGGCACGACGAGCTACCGCTTCAGAATTGCGCAGGGATCGTGGAGCTACGCGGGCGTGAACGTCGGCCGCACGCTGCGCAGCGGGCGGTTCGTCGTCCGCACGATCCACTCGCCGACACGGCGGGTCTACGCGATCGTCGGCGGCCGCTCCAACCCCGCCTACTGGAACTACTGCGTCCGCTACGGCCGCGACGTCTGGCAGACCGACGACAACGTCTTCTGCATCAGCCCGCGCGAGACGCTCAGCAACATCGCGATCCGGCGCTGAGGGCGCAGGCGCGCGGGCGCCGAGGCCCGACAGGCACGAGCCGCGCGGGCG
>JAEXXR010000664.1 GCA_023405705.1 Actinomycetes bacterium | reverse complement strand
ACCGCGATCAGGGTCCCTGCCTCGCCGACCGCCTCGCGGGCCGCGGCGAGCGCCAGCTTGCCGGCGTGGCCGGTGCCGAGCACGGCGACCGTACCGCCGGCCGGCGCGAGCGCGCGGGTGTGGGAGGCGGCGCCGTAGACGTCGTAGACCTCCAGCGCGAGCTGCTCCGGCAGGTCGTCCGGGACGGCGCCCCACGGTGCGGAGTCGCAGACGTACGCCGTCCCGCGCACCTCCACCTGAGCCGAGCCGGGGTCGACCTCGACGACCTCCTCCAGTCGCAGCGGGGTGAGCGTCAGCGACGCGAGCGTGACGATCCGGTCGCCGACGCTCGGAGGGTTCTCGACGTCGGCGCCGACCGCGGCGACGGTGCCGAGCAGCACCCCGCCCGAGCCGGTCTCCGGGTTGTGCATCTTGCCGCGCGCGCCGACGATCTCGGCGATCCGCGCGGCCATCCTGCGCGGGTCGCCGTCGCCGGCGGCGCGAATGTTGTGGAAGGAGGTCGCGTCGAGGCAGAGCCGCTCGACGGCGACCTCGAACTCGGCCGGGCGCAACGGCCCGCCGGCGTCGAGCCGCTCGGCCGGCTGCGGCAGCGCGCCGGCCGGGGCGAGCACGCGATCGGCGCCCAGACGGGCGGCGAGATGGGCGATCGAATCGGTTCTGTTGAACATCCGTTCAGGAACCTAGGTCGAGGGATTCCCCCAGGTCAACGGGTCTTGCGCAAGGCGAGGGATCACCCCTACGCTGCGCCCATGAACGACCGTTCAGCGAACCGGATCAAGCCTCCGGCGCTCCCGGAGCGGGCCACGATCGCCGTCGTCGCGCCCGCCAGCCCACCGCAGACGCGCTCGGAGATCGAGCAGGCGACGGCCTATTTCGAGGCGCGCGGCCACCGCGTCGTCTTCGGCCCCAACGCCCGCGCCGTGCACGGCTATCTGGCCGGCGACGACGCCGCGCGCGCCGCCGATCTGCAGTGGGCGCTGTCGGAGCCGGGGATCGACATGGTGCATGCGCTCTGCGGCGGGTACGGCACCGCGCGGCTGCACGACCGGATCGACTGGAGCGCCGTCGGCGAGCCGCGGATCGTCTGCGGCTTCAGCGACATCACCGCGCTCCATCTGGCGCTGGCGAAGCACGCCGGCTGGGTCTCCTTCTACGGCCCGAACTTCCTCCGCTTCACGCGCAAGCCGGGCGAGCTGACGAAGGAGACGGAGGCGTGGTTCCACCGCGCCTTCAGAGCCGAGCCGCTCGGCCGCGTCTTCGAGGATCCCGACGACCCGTACGTGCTGACGGTCGGCGGCGGCGTCGCCGAGGCGCCGCTGGTCGGCGGCTGCCTGACGCTGCTGTGCGCGAGCATCGGCACGCCGTTCGAGGTCGACACCGACGGCTGCATCGTGGTGGTCGAGGACCTCAACACCGAGACCTACCTGGTCGACACCGCGATCAACCACCTGATCCGCGCCGGCAAGCTGGAGAGAGCGGCCGGCCTGGTCTTCGGCACGAACGTCAACCTGCAGGCGCAGACGATCCCGGACGGGCCGACGTCGGAGCTGTCGGTCGAGCAGCTGCTCGACGAGCTGATCGCGCCGCTCGGCATCCCGGCCGTCGCGAACGTCCCGGTCGGCCACGGCAAGCACATGGCGACCCTGCCACTCGGCGTTCGCGCACGGTTGGACGCCGACGGCAAGACGCTCGAGCTGCTGGAATCGGGGGTCGCATGAGCGGCTCTACGGACATCCCCGGCGGCGACGCGGCGCCCGGCTTCCCTGGCGGCAGCGGTGTGGCCGGCGGCGACTCCGCCGCCGTGAGCACGCTCCAGGACGAGGTCGTCGGCCTCCTGCAGACGCTGATCCGCCTCGACACGACGAACCCGCCGGGCCGCGAGACGACCGCCCAGGAGCCGCTCGCGGCGCTGCTGCGCGAGGCCGGCTTCGAGGTCGAGCTGGCCGGTCCCGATCCGGAGCGGCTGAACCTGGTCGCGCGCCTGCGCGGTCGCGAGCCCGGTCCGGTGCTCGGCCTGCTGTCGCACGTCGACACGGTCGCGGCGGACCCGCGCGACTGGACCCACGGCCCGTGGTCGGGCGACGTCGCCGACGGCTGCGTCTGGGGTCGCGGCGCGCTCGACATGAAGAACCAGACGGCGGCCGAGGTCGTCGCGGCCTGCTCGCTGGCGCGCGAGGGCTGGCGGCCGGAGCGCGGCGACCTGCTCGTGATCTCGGTCGCCGACGAGGAGGTCGCCGGCACGGGCGCGGAGTGGCTGTGCTCCGAGCGCCCGGACCTGGTCCGCTGCGACTGGCTGATCAACGAGGGCGACGGCGCGGTGACGCAGGTCGGCGACCGCCGGGTGCACGGCGTGTGCGTCGCGGAGAAGGGCGTCTTCCGCTTCCGCCTGACCGCCCGCGGCGTCGCCGGCCACGCCTCGATGCCGGCGATCGCCGACAACGCGCTGCTGAGACTGGCCCCGCTGCTGACCCGCTTCGCCGGCCACCGCCCCGCCTGGGACCTGACCCCGTCGGCGCAGGCGACGCTCGCCGGCCTCGGCCTCGACCCGGCCGATCCCGACGGAGCCCTCGAAGCGCTCGCCGCCAGAGCCCCCGAGTTCGTCCCACTGGTCGAGCCGTCCCTCCACGTCACCTTCGCCCCGACGATGACGGCGGCCTCGACCGGCATGAACACGATCCCCGCCGAAGCCCACGCCTGGGTCGACTGCCGCGTCCCCCCGGGTCTCGGCCGCGAAGCGGCCCTGCGCCGACTGCGGGACCTGCTCGGTCCGGAAGCCGGCGGCGGCCCCGCGCAGGCTCCCGCCGATGCTGCCGCGTCCGACGCGGACGCACCCGCAGGCGCGTGGGAGGTCGAGTGGGTCGAGGAGACGCAGGGCAACGAGTCGATCACCGACTCCCCGCTGATGGACGCGCTGCGCCGCTTCGTCGCGACGATCGACCCCGAGGCGCTCCTGCTCCCCACCGTCTCCCCCGGCTACTCCGACTCCCGCACCTTCCGCGAGGCCTTCCCCGACTGCGTCGCCTACGGCTTCTTCCCCCAGCGCGCGATGACCGCCGCCGAGGCGGCCCCGCTCTTCCACGCCGCCGACGAACGCATCCCCATCGCCGACCTCGTCCTCGCCGTCGACTGTTACCGCGCGGTGGTCCGGGATCTGCTGGGCGGGTGACTCGCGGCGCAGACTGACGAGCACGCGGCGGCGTCGCCATGATCGACTTACGGTTCGGTCATGGTTCAGGCTGATGTGATCGACACGATCGGCGAGCTGCTTGCCAGAGCCGTCCCGCCGAACTCGCGCGTCTTCCTGTTCGGGTCGCACGCGCGCGGTACCGCCGACCACGGCTCCGACTACGACGTGCTCGTGATCGAGCCGACCGTCGACAGCCCGATCAGAGAATCCGTCCGTCTCCGGCGCCAGCTGCGCGGCCTCGGCGTCCCGATCGACGTGGTCGTGATGGACGACGCGAAGGCTCGGCGCCGTGCCGTCGTCCGCGGGACGATGGTCGAGCAGGCCCTTCGCGAGGGACGTCTGCTTGCCGAGACCTGAGCACATCGCCCTCGCCGAATCTGCTGCTGATGAGCTGCTCGACCGGCCGCCGCGCTCGACGTCGCGCAGACAGCGATCGACTGGGCGAGTGCCAAGCTCGTCCGCCTCGCGGACTGACGCGCCAGCGCTGTTGCACTCCACGAGTGCCTCGCCATCCACCGCGCATGGCTCGCTCCTGCCGACCGCGTACGAACGCCTCGGAAACGACGAAAGCCCTGCAAGTGCAGGACTTTCGCGTAGTCGGGGAGACAGGATTTGAACCTGCGACCGCCCGGCCCCCAGCCGGGTGCGCTACCAGACTGCGCCACTCCCCGTGGCACTGCTATGTGGTGTCGTGCGGCACTGGGGGCTGGCCGCGCGCTCACGGGATGATACTCCGCCGCGGCGCTCGCCGGCTCATCGCCGGGCGCCACGTCGCTCCGCGCCGGGCGTAAGGTCGGTCGCATGCCGTCGTGGCAGGCGATCGTGCTGGTGGCCGGCGGGCTGCTCGTGGCGTGGGCGGCACTCGTCGGGGCGTTCCTGCTCGCGGGGCGCCGGGCCGACGCGGCGGCCGCGGCGACGCTGATCCCGGACTGCCTCGTGCTCGTCCGCCGCTTGCTCGGCGACCCGCGGCTGGCGCGCCGGCACAAGCTGCTGCTCGGCGGGCTGCTGCTCTACCTCGCGCTGCCCTTCGACCTCGTGCCGGACGTCATTCCCGTCGCGGGACAGCTCGACGACGTGCTCGCGGTCCTGCTCGTGCTGCGCGTCGTCGCCGGCGGCGCCGGGCGCGAGCTGATCGCCGAGCACTGGCCCGGCCCCGAGCGCACGCGCGCCGTGGTGCTGCGGCTGGCCGGCTGAGCCGAGCCGCCGTCGGCGAGCGGCGCGACGGCGTCGAAGCCATTCCGGCCGACCTCCGAAACGCAGCCGGCGCGCCAGGTGGCGCGCCGGAAGAGAGGAGCGGGCGACGGGAATCGAACCCGCCCTAAGAGCTTGGAAGGCTCCTGTGCAACCACAACACTTCGCCCGCGGGTCCGTCGATGATACCGGCGCGCCGGGGCGGGGTGCGGGAAGGCCCTCGCGGGGGCTGTCAGCGTCCCTGCAATCGCGCGCCCGCACCGCATCGGCGCGGCCGCCGTCGCGTTGCAACGCGAAACGACCCACCTCGGAGGTTCGATTCCGCATGCAGCGCCCCAAGCTGAAGCTGCCCTCGCCGGCGATGATCGTCGCGCTCGTCGCGCTGTTCGCCGCACTGGGCGGCACGTCCTACGCCGCGCTCAGCGCGAACTCGGTCAACTCGCGCACGATCCAGAACGGGACGATCAGAAACGAGGACTTCAAGGACGGCACGCTGCGCGGCCAGGAGTTCAAGAGAGACTCGCTCGGCCCGAACGCGATCAAGGAGGAGGTCCTCGACGCGAGCAAGTTCGGCAACGTCAGAACGGCCTCCAGAGCGACCGAGGCCGAGAGAGCGACGCTCGCGAACGGCCTCACGCGCCAGCTCGCCGTCGCCGCCGACGGCGCCAGAGCCAACGACCGCGGCGGCGTCGTCTCCGTCACGAAGACGGCCGTCGGCCGCTACCAGGTGATCTTCGACACCGACGTGAGAGCGTGCGCCTACTCCGCCACGCTCGCGATCACGCCGCCGCCCGCCGACAGAAGAGACGCGCCCGTCACCGGCGAGATCGCCGCCGCGCCGCTCGCCGCGAACGTCAACGGCGTCGAGATCGCGACGGCCGACAGCGCGGGCGTCGCCGCCGACCGCGCCTTCCACCTGACCGTCTCCTGCTGAGCCGGGCCTGAGCACACGGCGGGGCGCCAGCCGGTGGCGGGCGCCCGCGCCGAACTGCGCGGCGCAGCCTGTCGCAAGCGCCGCCGCCCAAGC
>JAEXXR010000651.1 GCA_023405705.1 Actinomycetes bacterium | reverse complement strand
GGCTGCGGCCGCGCCGTCGGGCGTCACGGCGAGCGTCGGAGCGTAGGCGCTGCGGCCGGGATCCGAGACGGTCGTCGCCGTCGACCACGTGCCGCCGGCCGGGCGCGACGCCGCGCGGATCCGCCAGGTGCCGCCGTCCTCCTCGCCCCACAGCACGGTCGCGTCGCCGGCCGCGTCGATCCCGACCTGCGGGTCGGACGCCGTTCTGCCGGCGGCCGGCAGGTCGTGGATCGTGCTCCAGGCGCCGCCGGCCGGCCGGGTCGCCGCCTGCGCGCTCGTCGGCGTGGTGCCACGCGTCCAAGCGACGACGGCGTCGCCGGCCGGTGAGACGGCGATCTGCGTGTTGCCGGAGTTGTAGCCCGGGCCGGAGAGCGGCTGGCCGGCGCTCCAGGCGCCGCCGGCCGGCTTCGTCGCGACCTGGGCGATCGTTCTGCTGCCGTTCGAGCGGCTCCAGATCGCGTGCGCCGTCCCCTGGCCGTCGAGCGCGATCCGCGGGCTGTTGGCGTCCTGGCCGGTCGCCGACAGGTCGGCGACGGGACCCCACGTCCCGCCGGCCGGGCGCACGCGCGCCTGCACGATCCATCTGCTGCCGTCGTAGCGCCGCCAGATCGCCGCGACGGCGCCGTCGGGGCCGGCGGCGAGGTCGACCTGCTCGGAGCTTCTGGCGTCGTCGGAGAGGCTCTGCGACGCGCTCCAGGCGCCGCCGGGCGCGCGCGTCGCGCTGCGGATCGCCTGGCCGTTGCCGACGCTGGCGATCCAGGCGGCGGTCGTCGTCCCGTCGGGGCCGGAGACGACGTCGAGCGCGCTGGAGCCGGAGACCATCGCGTCGAGCGTGTGCGGAGCGCTCCAGGCGCCGCCGGCCGGGCGGGTGGCCGTGACGTACGTGATTCTGCCGTCGGCGATCCGCGGCCACAGGGCGGTGACGCCGCCGTCGGGCGCCGCGGTGACGGCCGGCTCGAACGAGTAGGTGTCGAGCTGGCCGAGCGTCGTCGGGGCGAGCCACTGGGCGGGGGCGGCGGCCGGTGCGAGCGCGAGCGCTGCCGCGGTGGCGGTCGAGAGGATGAGTGCTGTCGCTGCGCTGCGCATCGCCGGTCGGTCCTTCCGTGGAGTGGGTGAGGCGAGCGAGGCTACGTCCGGGCCGGGGCGCTCACCGGTCGGTTCTCCGCCGACATCTGCGCGGCTCGCCGCCAACGCCGATGCGCCAGCAGTTGGAGGGACGCCACCAACCGGGCAGTCGACGGTTGCGCCGATCGCACAACTTCGCGCGGTGCGGTTTCGCCGCTCTGAAAGTTGGACAGAAATCCAGTCTTCCGGTGATGGCGGCTGCATGGGGCGGCCGCCCCGGACGACAAGGGGATGCGGGCGCTCGGGGCGCCCGCGGGGGAAAGGAGAATCGACCGTGACCACGTTCGACCGCGCGCGAGGCCGCTCTGCGACGGCGCGCCGACGGGCGCTTCCAGCCGTGCTGGCGGTGCTCGCGACCATGTTGCTGAGCGCGTTCGCTGCGGCGCCCGCGATGGCCCTCGACCCACCGCCGGGGCTCGGCTTCTACACGCCGCCGAGCCCGCTGCCGGCCGGCACTGCAGGCGACGTGATCTGGCATCGCGTCGCGAACACGTCGATCGCCAACGACAACAACGCGACCGCGTACGAGATCCTCTACCGCTCGACCGACGTCGCCGGCAACGCGATCGCCGTTTCGGGCACGGTGCTCGTCCCGAGAGCGGCGTGGACCGGCGGCGGCACGCGCCCGCTGACGGCGTACGCGACCGGCACGCAGGGCTGGGACGACTCGTGCGCGCCGTCGCGCTCGATGACGGCCGGCAACTTCGACGAGGCGTTCGCGGTCACCAACCTGCTCAGACGCGGCTGGGCGGTGGTCGTCACCGACTACCCCGGGCTCGGCACGCCCGGCGACCACCAGTACAACGTCGGCATCTCCGAGGGCAGAGCGGTCCTCGACGCGCTGCGCGCCGCCACGCGCCTGGCGCCCGCCGGCCTCTCGGCGGCGACGAAGGTCGGCGTCGAGGGCTACTCGCAGGGCGGCGGCGCCGCCGGCTGGGTCGCCCAGCAGCACCTCGGCTACGCGCCGGAGCTGAACATCGTCGGCATCGCGGCCGGCGGCACGCCCGCGAACCTGCAGGCGGTCAAGAACAACATCGACGGCAGCGCCTTCTTCGCCTTCCTGGCGGGGACGGCGATCGGCTTCCGCGCCGCCTACCCGGCGCTGAACGTCGACAGATACCTGAACACCTACGGCAGAGCCTCGATCGCGACCCTGAACACGCTCTGCCAGATCCCCGCGCTCCTCCTCTTCGCGACGAGAGAGATACGCGACTTCACCACCGGCGCGATAGACCCGACCACCCAGCCCGACTTCACCGCCGCGCTGAACGCCAACAACCTCGGCGGCTCGAGACCGTCCGTGCCGCTGCTCGTCTACCACGGCATATGGGACGAGGTGATCCCCTACTCGGTCGCCCAGAGAGTCCACAGACAGTGGTGCGCCACCGGCATCCGCGCCCGCCTCGCCGGCTACCCGGCCGAGCACGTCTCCACCCAGCTCCTGGCCCAGATAGAGGTCGTCAACTGGCTCGCCGACCGCATCGCCGGCAGAACGGCCCCGACCAACTGCTGATCATCACCACGACCACCCGACCCTGACCCGCGGGGGAGCGCGGAGCGCACGCGGCGGCGGCCTGAAAGGGAGCCAGGTCGCCGCCGCGGGGCTCGCGCCGCGGCGGCCGCCGGACGGGAGACGACCGCCGCATACGGCGCGGCTGTCGGAATAGCATTGACGCGCGATGGCTGTGCATCGAGTGCCAACGCGTTGCGAGACTTGTGAGACAGAAATCGTCCTGCGTATCTCAGTCGCGGGAGGTGAGCAGCGATGCGTGTTTGCCTGTCCGACTTGTTCGACAGTGCATCGGGCGACCTTTGTCGCTCGGCTCGGCGAAGCATACGAATTTCGCAGTGACGATCTCGAAGTCTTGAGTTGTGAGCCTCCCGGAGCCGTGGCCGTCGCCATCGCGACTGATTTGCCGGTACATGTCAGCCTGCTCGGCACCGAAGCGGGCGAGCCGACGATTACGCCTTTCATTCAACTTGCAATGTGCCTCGGCAATGAAACGACCTCTGAGGTGGTTTCGAGAGTCGAGCGGATGCGTGCGCTCCGTGAGGAGGCGTATGCGCCGTTGCGTCGAGCCGCGGGCTTCTTCGAAGCGCGTGATGCTGCAGGAATCCGCAATGTGTTGTCAGCAGTTGCTCCAACCTTAGAAGTCGAGCTTGCCGACGATCCGCTCAGCGTCTTCGAGCAGGGCGTCGCGATGCTGTACGAACCGTTCGAAGACCATCAGATTCGCGAGAATGCAGCGGAGGAGCTGCTGAAACTCTGTGCTGATGCGATGTCGTCGCGTCGTGAGGCGATGCGCCAGCTCTTCGCCGAGTTCGACGCCGGTTCGCTCAGACATCACCGGACGCGGGTCGTGCATGCAGTCTTTGCTGCTTTTGACGACATGGATGCGATTTATCCGGCTCTCTGGATCCCTCACATGGAGGGTCGCGTCAAACTCGACGAGTTCCGCGTGATGCGAGATGACTTCGCGGCTCGAAAGAGCCTGTATCAAGACCTGTTCGAGCTGGGATCGCGGACCCTCGCCTTTACTGCACCTATCGCGAATCTCGCTCTTCGCGGCGATGCTCGCTCATACTCGGACCAGGAGTCGCGGAGCCTGAACAAAGCTCGCAGAACCACCGCGTTCAGACGTGCGGAGTGGCTCGTTGATTTCCCATTGGCGGAAAAGCTGTACACGTCGGTATCGCGCAACACTCGTAACGACATTGGTCATACGCTCGTCCACCATGACGCCGCCAACGGCCTGCTGGTCTACGAGGACGGAAGTGAAGAGAACTACCTCCTGTTCCTCCTCGATTCGCTCGCTGCGTTGCGCCTTTCCCACTACCTCTTGGACGTCGTGCAGATCCTCGACTACACGCGCATCGCTCTTCGCAGTATGCCGTAACGCGTGCTCCACGCTTGACATTAGTTTGCGACGTCACGTCGCCCCCGCCGGCTCCGTCACGGACTTCAGATGTCGGAAGGGGCGGCCTTCGCGGAGCTCGCGGACGACCTCTTCGACGAGGGTGTCGCCGTCGAGGCGGCGGCCGTCGGTGACGGCGGCGACGATGCCGCGCTTGCGCTGGATGAGGCGGGCCATCGTCTCGTCGATCGTTCTCGCCGCCAGGAGGTACCAGGCGGTGACGGCGTCGCGCTGGCCGATGCGGTGGCAGCGGTCCTCGGCCTGGTCGTGCATCGCGGGGGTCCACTCCAGCTCCAGGAACGCCACGTTGGAGGCGCGGGTCAGGGTGATGCCCTGGGCCGCGACGCGGGTGGCGCAGACGATCAGCTGGGGGCCGTGCGGGTCCTGGAACTCCGCGACCGCCATCTCGCGCGCATGGACCGAGTCGCTGCCGAGCAGGTGCAGCGCTTCGGGGAAGCGGGCGATCAGCGCCTCCTGCACCTCGCGGTGGTGGGCGAACACCACCAGCGGCTCGCCTGAGGCGAGGAAGTCGTCGATCCAGGCCAGGGCGGCCTTCAGCTTGCCGCGCGCCGCGATCCGCTGGAGCGCGCCCAACTGCGCCAGCCGCTTCGCGCGCAGGGTCGCGGCGATTCTGGCGTTCAGCTCTCTCAGGTCCAGCGGCTGCTCGCGCAGCCAGGCGATCACGTCTCTCTCGGCCAGCTCGTACTCGCGCTTGTTGTCGAGCGCGACCGGCACCACGACCTGGCGCTTGGCCGGGAGCTGCGGCAGCACCTCCGACTTCAGCCGCCGCACGAAGCAGCGGCGGCGCAGATGCCAGTGCAGCCGCTCCTCCGTCAACGGGCCGCGGAACTGCTGTCTGAAGCGGGCGCCGGAGCCGAAGTCCTCCAACCGGCCGAGCACGCGCAGCTGGCTGATCAATTCATCGGGATGATTGAGGACCGGGGTGCCGGTCAGCGCCAGGCGCAGCTTCTCGCGCGGCATCGTCTCGGCCAGCCGGCGGATCGCGCGGGTCCGCTTCGCCGCCGGGTTCTTGCAGTAGTGGGCCTCGTCCAGCACGAGCGCGCCCGGGCGCAGGCGGGCGAGCGCCTCGCGGTGGTTGTCGACGATCTCGTAGTTGAGGATCGTGATCTCCGCCGTGCGCGGCACCGCCTGGCGGCCCTCGACCACAGACACCGTCCGGTGCGGCAGCCATCTCGCCGCCTCGCGCTCCCAGTTCAGCTTCAGCGACGCCGGGCAGACGACCACCGCCGGGAAGGCGTCGTCGGCCTCGATCGCCGCCAGCGCCTCGACCGTCTTGCCGAGACCCTGCTCGTCGGCGACGAACGCGCGCCGGGCGTCCAGCACGTAGCGCACGCCGGCCCATTGGAACGGCTCCAGCTCGCCGCCCATCCGCTCCGCCACCTCAGCCAGCGGCTCGGCCTCCGTCGCGCGCGAGGCGCGGATCGCGGCCGCCGCCGCCTCGGCCTCCTCGCGCAGCCTGCCGAGCACGACGCTCGCGCTGTAGGTCACCTCGACCTGATGGAGCGCGACGAAGTGGTCGAGCGGCTCCAGCAGCCACGGGTCGACCGGCACCGTCCGCTCGCCCTCGCAGCCCGGCAGCTCGTCGAACGCCTCGCCGGCATACGGATCCCACAGCACCTCCAGCCGCAGCCGCGGGCCCTCGACGCCGTGGGTCGCCACCAGCCGCGCCGGCGGCGGCGCGTCGCCCAGCTCCAGCGAGGAGACGCAGCGGTCGGCCGCCGCGTCGAGCTTCGCCGACTCCTGCTCGCGCAGCACGTGCGCGTTCGCCTCCGTCAGCGGGATCAGCAGCGCGCCGTCCTCCTCGCGCGTCACCGACCCCTCCACCAGCGCCTCGGGCACCGCGCCGGCGAGCGTGTGCAGCGCCCACCAGCCCCTGCCGTCGTGGCGGGCCGTGCGAACGTGGCCGAGCCAGCGCTTCTCGATGCTCTCCAGCCAGTCGCTGACCTGCGCGGTCGGGACCAGCTCCGGGAACCGTCTGAGGATGTCGGCGACGTGCATCGCGACCCAGTCGTCGGCCGGCGCCCACCACTCGTAGGTGTCCCAGTCGAAGCGCCGGTGCGGGATCGCGCGGACGGCCTCCACCAGATGCCGGTCGTAGGGGAAGGCGAGCGCGACGATCCGGCCCCGCTCCTCCTCCGTGCGCAGCTCGACGTTGGGGCGTTCGGGGACGAGCTGGACCACGGCCCCTGAGGGTAGCGGCGCGTCCGCCCGCGCCCGCGCGCGAGGCACCCGCCAGATCGCCCGCCACGCGCGCGCGTCGCACCCGCGAGCGCGCGAAAGCCCGCCGGGAGCGGCCCGCGCGCCCGCTTCCGTACCGGGAGAGAAGGCCGCGCCCCAACTTCTCACGATCTCCAGCGAGGGACCGCCAGCCGGCGCAGGACACTCGATCTCGACCTGTGACGAGCGCCGTTTCGCTCACGCCCCGTCCCGTCCCGGGCAGGCGATCACGGCGAGGAGAGGACTGAGGATGATGCGACGCACCAACGTGCGCGGTGCGGCGGCGCTCGGCGCTGCCGTGCTGCTTGCAGCGCTCGGCGCCGGCTGCGGCAGCGGCCAGAGCGACTCCGGCGGCGGTGGCAGCACCGCCAAGGCCGACACCGACGGCCCGATCGTGATCGGCGCCGCCACCGCGGAGACGGGGATCCTGGCCGCCAACGACGTCGAGCCGACGCAGGCGCTGAAGCTGCGCGTCGACGAGATCAACGCGGCCGGCGGCATCGACGGCCGCAGACTGGTCGTCGAGTCGCAGGACACGCGCTCGGATCTCGCGCGCGCCGGCACCGTCGCCGAGGAGCTGATCGGCAAGGGCGCCCGCGTCCTCGCCGTCACCTGCGACTTCGACTACGGCAGCCCGGCGGCGATCACCGCCCAGCGCCGCGGCGTGCCGGCGATCTCGCTGTGCGCGTCGGACCCGAAGTTCAGCGACAAGACGGCGATCGGCGACCTCGCCT
>JAEXXR010000529.1 GCA_023405705.1 Actinomycetes bacterium | reverse complement strand
CGCAACGCCGTGCGCAGCGCGGAGCACGCCGCCGGCCCGGTCCGCGGGGTCGCCCATCGGGCGCAGCACGCCGTCCACCACGGGCCGCCGCGCGACTACGACGAGGTGACGCTCGCGCGCAAGGTCGAGACCGAGATCTTCCGCCCGGCCGACGCGCCGAAGGGGACGGTCAACGTCAACGTCCACGAGCACATCGTCGAGCTGCGCGGGGTCGTCGAGCGACCCGAGCAGATCGCCGCGCTCGGCGAGGCCGCAGCTGCGGTCGAGGGCGTCGAGCGGGTCGAGAACCTGCTCCACCTGCCCGGTGCGCCGGTCCCGCACGCCCCGCCGAGCGACCCCGCCGAGGTGCGCGAGCGGGCCGCCAACCACCAGCACCGGGCGGCGTGATGACGGCGCTGCTCGAGGTCCCGCAGCCGGCCGAGACGCCGACGCCGGCCGTCCCGGACGCGCCGGCGGTGCCGATCCCCGACGAGCCGTCGACTCCGGCCGTGCCCGAGGAGCCCTCGGTGCCGGCCGACCCGATCCCGGCGCCGGAGCAGCCCGAGCCGCCCGAGCCGGCCCCCGAGGTCGAGCCCGACCCGGTCTAGCGGCGGGCCCGCCAGCCCGAGCCGCAGGGGCACGCGGATCGCCGTCTCACGACGACGGCGATCCGCCCGCCCCTCACCAGCCGTCGTCGACGATCTCGGTGACGGCGACCGTGAAGGTCGTCTTCGTGTGGGCGCCGTCTCTCTTGCCGCAGAACGGCTGGTCGGCCTCTATGACCTGCGAGCCGCCGCTCTCGGGCACGGTGACGATCCAGGCCATGTCGAACGGCCG
Organism: Actinomycetes bacterium; assembly: GCA_023405705.1. The sequence continues at coordinate 2,959 of JAEXXR010000529.1, read as the reverse complement.
CCCGCCGTCCGCCGAGATGGCGCTGAAGCCGACCGTGATCGTGCCGTCGTCGTGGCGCTGCGCGAAGACGGTCGCTCTGCCGCCGAACGACCGCAGCGCCTGCATGTCCTGGCCGCAGGTGTTGTCGACGCGCTGGTCCCACTCGGTGCCGTCGTACTGGCCGCTGCCCTCCACGGGCTCGCCCGCGGTGGTCGCGTCCCCGAGCGTGACGGTGCCCGTGCCGGCCATGTCGGTGTGGGCGTTCCCCGGTCCTGGGTTCTTGTTGTATCTGACCGTGATCGTCAGCTTCAGCGACCGTCTCGGCTCGGGCGGGATCGAGTGGTCGAACGGCTGCGGCCGGCCGGCGGTCGTCGTCAGCTCGGCCTTCGCGCAGGCGCCGTTGCCGGTGTCGATCCCCCAGTTGCGCGCGGCGTCGACGACGCCGACGTGGATCTTCGGACCGGTCGTGCCGGACGCGGTCAGCGCGCCGCAGGAGCTGACCGGCGTCCAGCGCGCGTCGGCGACGACGGCGCCGTCCTTCGCGTAGGCGGTCACGTCCCAGTCGGCGCGGCCGCCCTTGACGACGCGCGACGGCGCCCACGTGTAATCGACCTTCGCGCAGGCGCGCTGCTCGTACCAGCGCTGGTCGCCCTTCGGCAGCTCGTGGTTGGCGTGCGACGCAGCGTCGACCGTCAGCCCCATCAGCGCGGTCGCCGGCTGCACGTCGGCCTCCTCGAAGCGGGTGCCCTTCGGGCCGCGGATCGTCACGTCTCTGATCAGCGAGGTCGGGTCGGTGCCGATCGCCAGCCCTCTCTTGCGCAGGACGGTGCGGTAGACGCGTGTCGGGTTGCGTCTCAGCGCCTTGCCGGTGCTGGCGATCTCGACCCCGCTGCGCTGCTCGGTCGTGCCGCGGACGTCGAGGTCGTAGCGCTCGGCTCTGGCGCCGACGCCGACGTAGCCGTGCCATCTCCCCTCCATGCGGAGATCGACGCGCGTCCACGTGCGCTTGCCGTGCTCGGTCGTCGCCTTGCCGATCACGAAGCTCGTCTCGTACGGCGTCGGCACGTCGCCGGCCGCCGTCGGGCATTCGGGGACCTTCGGCTGCGTGCTCGTCCCGATCGTCCAGCCGGCGCCGTTCCTGTCGCGCACGTCGGCCTCCCAGCGCTGGCCGTCGACCCCTCTGACCGCGACGTCGAGGCCGTTCTCGGCCGTGAACTCGACCTGCTCGACGCCGTTGGAGCTCTTCTCGTAGGAGGTCACTCTCCCGAGGCCGTCGACGACGACGCCGACGTTGTCGCCCGCGGCGGCGTGTGCGAGCAGGGCGGCGGCGCGGGCCTTCGGCTTCGGCTTGACGCCCGCGTCGAGCAGCGCTCTGCCGGCGCCCGCCTGTCTCAGCGCGAGGCTCAGCGCCCGCTGCGCGAGCCGCTTGGAGGCTGCGCTCGGCTGCTTGGCGCCCCTTCTCGCCTTCGGCAGCAGCTTCTCCAGCGCGGCGAGCGGGTCCTTCGCCTGCTTCTTCGGGACGCACAGCAGCGCGCCTCTGGCGCTGCTCGCTCTGACGGCGACGGTGCCCTTGGCGCACCGTCTGGCCCTTCTGGCGGCGTCGGCGTGGACGGGCGGGAGCGCGGCGAGCAGGAGCGCGGCGGCGAGGAGGGCGAGCGCGGCGGCGACGGGAGCGCGCGCGGCGAGGGGGAGCATGCGCATGACCGATCGAAGGTACGGGTCCGCGCTCCTGTGCGCCATGGTCGTTCCGCGGTTGCGTCTCTGCCGTTCGAGGGAGCCACGGCGGCCGCTTCCTTCGCTAGAGTGCTGCGCCACTGCGTGGCGGTGCGAGGAAGCCGGTGAGAGACCGGCGCGGTCGCGCCACTGTGATCGGGCATTTCGAGGCCCGTCAGCCAGACACTCCGCCGGCACGCGACCGACCCACGACGGGACGCGTGATCCCGAGGAGGTACCTGAAGTGTCCGATCTCACCGCCGAGCATGGCCCCGCTCGGATCCCCGCCCCGGTCGTCTCGCCGCGCGAGCTGCTGCCGTGGGCGTTCGCGGTCAGCGTCCTGATGCTCGTGCTCGTCTACTTCGTCGGCGGCGAGCAGGGGATCCTCTCGCTCGTCTCCGGCAGCGGCGTCCACGAGTTCGTGCACGACGCCCGCCCTCTGCTCGGCTTCCCCTGCCACTAGGGCCGCCGACATGGCACGCACCCTGCTCGTGCGGGGGCTGATCGCCGGCGCGCTCGCCGGCGTCCTCGCCTTCGCGTTCGCGTACGTCTTCGGCGAGCCGCAGATCGACAAGGCGATCGCCTACGAGGAGGCGCTTGCCCTGCTTGCGAGAGAGCCTGCCGAGGCGGAGGTCGTCAGCCGCACGACCCAGAGCACGATCGGCCTGCTGACCGGCACCGTCGTGCTCGGCGTCGCGCTCGGCTCGATCTTCGCGATCGTCTTCGCCTGGTCCTACGGCCGCGTCGGCGCCTTCGGAGCCCGCGCGACCGCCGCGCTGCTCGCGCTCGCCGCCTTCGTCTCCGTGACGATCGTTCCCTCGGCGAAGTACCCGGCCAACCCGCCGACCGTCGGCAACCCCGACACGATCGACAGACGGACGCTGCTGTTCGTCGCGATGATCGCGATCTCCGTGCTCGCGCTGGTCGCCGCCTGGCGGCTGTGGCGGCAGCTGTCGCCGCGGCTCGGCGGCTGGAACGCGGCGATTCTCGCGGGTGTCGTCTACCTCGTGGTCGTGGGCGTGGCGCAGGTGATCCTGCCGAGCGCCGAGGCGACCCCGAACGGCTTCCCGCCCGACCTGCTGTGGAACTTCCGCCTCGCCTCGATCGGCCTGAACGCGACGCTGTGGATCGGGATCGGCCTCGGCTTCGGCGCGCTGGCCGAGCGGGTTCTGGAGCCGGCCGCGGCGCGCCGGACCGCGGTGGCCGCGGGGGCGTGAGCGCCGCGCCCTCACGCCCTGCGGCCGACCGCTGTCCCGGCGTCCTGCGC
>JAEXXR010000499.1 GCA_023405705.1 Actinomycetes bacterium | reverse complement strand
CCGGCGGCGCGACCGGCGGCGGCGCAGCCGCGCCGGCGCCCTAGCGGCCGTCGAGCAGGCCCGGCGGCCAGGGCTTCGAGACGCTGCGGCTGCCGCGGGCGCAGAAGCGCCACGGCAGCTCGACCGCCTTCGTGATGCCGATCCGCGTCGAGGCGGTCAGCTCGACCTGCTGCCACGCGGGCGGCCGGGCCGAGATCTCGATCGGCCCGCCGAGCAGGTCGCTGTCGTTCAACTCCAGCTCGACGTCCAGTGCCTGCGTCAGCTTGCCCGGGCCTGAGCAGAGGTCCTGCGGCCGCTGGAGCCTGCGGCGCAGGCGCATCAGCTCGATCCCCTCCAGCGGCTCCAGCGCGCGGATCAGCACCGCGGCGCCGACGCCCTCCGCCTCGCAGACGGCGTTCAGCAGCGCATGGATGCCGTAGGAGCGGTAGACGTAGGCGCGGCCGGGCGGGCCGAACAGCACGCGCGTTCGCGGCGTCAGACCGACGTAGGCGTGGCAGGCCGGCTCGGAGTCGTGGTAGGCCTCGGTCTCGACGATCACGCCGGAGGTCTCGCCGTGGGCGACGACGCAGCCGACGAGGTCGCGCGCCACGTCGACGACCGGACGGTCGTAGAAGGAGCGGGGCAGCGGCTCGGTGGCGACGGGGTCCATGGCGACGCGAGGGGCGACCGCGACGGGGGCCGCAGCGTGGTCAGCTCAGCAGGGCGCGGGCGCGGTCGAGCTGCTCGCGCACGCGACGCTGGCTCGTGCCGCCCTCGGAGTCCTTCGACTCCAGCCAGCGGTCGCCGCCGAGCACCTCGTAGTACTCCTCGTCGAGCAGCGGGGACTGCTCGCGGATCTCCTCCAGCGACAGCTGCGTCAGCGTGCGACCGCTGTCGACCGCCTTCTTGACGAGGCCGGCGACGACGCCGTGGCACTCGCGGAACGGCAGGCCGCGGCGGACCAGCAGGTCGGCGACGTCGGTCGCCGCGGGGAACTCGTCGGAGGCCGCGTCGGCCATCCGCTCGCGGTCGAATCTGATCCCCTCGATCATCCCCGCCGCCGCGGCGAGGCACAGCTCGAGCGTGTCGACGGCGTCGAAGAGATGCTCCTTGTCCTCCTGCATGTCCTTGTTGTAGGTCAGCGGGAGGGCGTGCATCACGCCCTGGAGGGCGACGAAGTGGCCGGCGATCCGCGGCGCCTTCGCGCGCAGCAGCTCGGCCGCGTCCGGGTTCTTCTTCTGCGGCATGATCGACGAGCCCGACGCCCACGCGTCGGAGACCTCGGCGAAGGCGAACTCGCTGCTCGACCACAGCACGATCTCCGCGCCGAGGCGCGAGAGGTGGGTGCCGCAGGTCGCGGCCGCCGCGAGGTAGTCGAGCACGAAGTCGCGGTTGGAGACGGCGTCGATCGAGTTCTCCGCGACGCCGGCGAAGCCGAGCTCGCGGGCGACCAGCTGGCGGTCGGTGTCGAAGTTGACGCCGGCCAGCGCGCCCGCGCCGAGCGGCAGCCTCGCCGTCGCGCGCTCGACTGCGGCGAACTTCTCGAGGTCGCGCGCCAGCATCCAGACGTACGCGAGCAGGTGGTGGCTGAGGTAGACCGGCTGCGCCCGCTGGAGATGGGTGTAGCCGGGGATCTTCCAGTCGAGGTGGCGCTCCGCCGCCGCGACCAGCGCGCTCATCAGCCCTCTGATCGCCGTCTGCGCCGCCTGGGCGTGGGCGCGCGTGAACAGCGCCATATCGGTCGCGACCTGGTCGTTGCGCGAGCGGGCCGTGTGCAGCTTGCCGCCGACCGGGCCGGCGACCTGCGTGATCCGCCGCTCGATCGCCATGTGGATGTCCTCGTCGTCGGGCTCGAAGGGGAAGCTCCCCTCCTGCAGCTCGCGCTCGACCGAGTCCAGCGCGCGCAGCAGCGCGTCGCGGTCGTCCTCCCCGATGATCCCCTGCGCGGCGAGCATCTTCGCGTGCGCGCGCGAGAGGTCGACGTCGTAGGGCCCGAGGCGCCAGTCGAAGCCGATCGACGCGTTGAGCTGCTGGAAGACGGGGTGCTGGGGCTCGGAGAAGCGGGACATGGCCGGCGAGTCTACGTGGCCGGGGCCGGCCCCAGCGGCGCGACCGGGCTGCGCGCGCCGGCGACGCGCGCGAGCCGCCTGGCGCGGGCGCTGCTACGCGCCGAGGACGGCGCGCAGCTCGCGGGCGACGCGGGCGACCTGGCCCTCGCTCATCGCCGGGAAGAACGGCAGCGCGATCGAGCGCGCGGCGACGTCCTCGCAGACCGGGAACTGGCCCTCGCGGAAGCCGAACCGCTCGCGGTAGAAGCTCATCAGGTGAATCGCCGGCAGGTACGGCTTGCTCTGGATCCCGCGCGCGCCGAGCGCCCGGATCGTCTCGTCGCGGTCGACCCGCTCCGGCAGCTGGACGACGAAGACGAACCAGCCGCGCCGCTCGTCGCCGCGGTCCTCGCACGGCAGCGTCAGGCCCTCGACCGGGTCGGCGGCGAACGCCTCGCGGTAGGCGGCGGCGACGCGGGCGCGGTCGGCGAGCATCTGGTCGAGCCGGCCGAGCTGGGCGATCCCGAGCGCGCAGGCGATGTCGGAGAGGCGGTAGTTGAAGCCGAGCCGGTCGTGGTCGAGCCAGCCCATGTCGGGCGCGCGGCCCTGGTTGCGCTCCGAGTCGATCCGGACCTTGTGGTCGTCGTCGCCGAGCGCGATCAGGCCACCCTCGCCGGTCGTGATCTGCTTGTTGGCGTAGAAGGCGAAGACGGCCGGGTGGCCGCGGCCGCCGACCGGCGTGCCGTCGGCGTGGAAGGCGCCGAGCGCCTCGCAGGCGTCCTCGACGATCGGCAGGCCGTGCGCCTCCAGCGCCGGCGTGTCGGCGGGGTAGCCGAAGATGTGGACCGGCAGCAGCGCCTTCGTGCGGCCGGTGATCGCGGCGGCCGCGGCGTCGACGTCGAGGTTGAGCGTCACCGGGTCGATGTCGGCGAAGACCGGCGTCGCGCGCTCGTAGAGGATCGCGTTGGAGGAGGCGACGAACGACAGCGGGCTCGTCACGACCTCGTCGCCCTCCTCCAGCCCGACGGCGCGCAGCGCGAGGTGGAGGCCGGCCGTCCCCGAGGAGACGGCGGAGGCGTGCGGCACGCCGAGGCGAGCGGCGAAGGTCTCCTCAAAGCGGGTCAGGCGCGGGCCGAGCGAGAGCTGGCCCGAGCGCAGCACCTCGAGGACGAGCGCCTCCTCCTCCACCCCGATGACGGGCTTTGCGAGCGGGATCGTCTCCGTCTCGACGCTCACGAGGCGGCGCCCTTGCCGGCGCCGGCGCGCGCGGCGGCCGCGTCCTCCCGGCCGTCCTGGACGGCGTACTCGAGCGAGTCGACGAGCGCGAACCACGACGCCGCGATCACGTTCTCCGAGACGCCGATCGAACCCCACGTCTCCTGGCCGTCGGAGGCGTCGAGCAGCACGCGCGTGACCGCCTCGGTCCCCTTCGTCTCGTCGAGGATGCGGACCTTGAAGTTGACGAGGCCGGTGTCGTCGAGATGCGGGTGGGTGTCGCTGAGGACGGCGCGCAGCGCGTTGTCGAGCGCGTGGACGGGGCCGTTGCCCTCGCCCGTGCGGACGTAGCGCTCGCCGTCGACCCAGATCTTGATCGTGGCCTCGGTCTCGACCTTGCCGTCGGCGCGCTGCTCGACGATCACGCGCCACGACTCCAGCCGGAACAGCGGCTCGTAGTCGCCGGCCTCCTTGCGCAGCAGCAGCTCGAACGAGCCGTCGGCGGCCTCGAACTGGTAGCCGCGGTGCTCCAGCTCCTTGACGCGCTCGATCACGCGGCGGGAGGCGGCGTCGTCGAGCGTTATGCCGGCCTCCTCGGCGCGCGCGGTGACGGTGCCCTTGCCGCCGAGTTCGGAGATCAGCAGCTCGCGGCGGTTGCCGACGAGGCCGGGCTCCATGTGCTCGAAGGTCGTCGCGTCGGCCATCACGCCGGCGACGTGCATGCCGCCCTTGTGCGCGAAGGCGTTCTTGCCGACGTACGGCGCGTCGGCGTTCGGCGTGCGGTTGAGCAGCTCGTCGAGGTAGTGGGAGGTCGCCGTCAGCGACGCCAGCTGCTCCTCGCCGATGCACTCGTGGCCGAGCTTCAGCTGCAGGTTCGGGACGATCGAGACGAGGTTGGCGTTGCCGCAGCGCTCGCCGTAGCCGTTCATCGTGCCCTGCACGTGGGTGGCGCCCGCGTCGACGGCGGCGAGCGAGTTGGCGACGCCGACGCCGGCGTCGTCGTGGCAGTGGATCCCCAGCTGCACCCCGGTGCCGGCGAGATGGGCGGCGACGTCGGCGACCGCGGTCGCGATCTGACCGGGCAGGTGTGCGCCGTTGGTGTCGCACATCACGACCGTCTCGGCGCCGGCCTCCGCGGCCGTGCGCAGGCACTTCAGCGCGTACTCGCGGTCGGCGTGCCAGCCGTCGAAGCAGTGCTCGGCGTCGTAGACGACGCGCTTGCCCTGCGCGCGCAGGAAGGCGACCGACTCCTCGATCATCCGCAGGTTCTCGTCGCGGTCGACCTTGACGACCTTCTCCAGGTGCAGGCTCCAGGTCTTGCCGACGATCGTGCAGACCGGCGCGAACGAGTCGGCGAGCACCCGCAGCGCGGCGTCCTCCTCGGCGGTCGCGTCGCGTCGGCGGGTCATCCCGAAGGCGGCGATCAGCGCGTGGTCGAAGGTCTCGCGCGAGAGCAGGTCGAACAGCTCCAGCTCCTTGGGGTTCGAGCTGGGGAAGCCGGCCTCGATCATGTGGACGCCGAGCGCGTCGAGCCTGTGCGCGACGCGCAGCTTCTCGGCGGCCGAGAGCGACATCCCCTCCCCCTGCATCCCGTCGCGGAGGGTCGTGTCGTACAGCTGGATGGAGGTCATCTGATGCGGGTCCAATCTCGTTCGGGGGCGTTCGGTCAGGGGCGGCGACCGGCCCGCGCGCACGCGTCGCGCGCTCAGCCGGCCGTGCCGGTAATTCGCCCGATGAACGAGAAGAAGGTCATGACCTGCGCAGAAGTCTACGCAGTCTTGCTGGTGACCGGAACGATGTCGTTCCAGTGCAGGTAGCGCTCGTCGCGCGCGTGGAGCGCGTCGTCGAAGATCTTCTGCAGCTTCTGCGTGATCGGCCCGGGCTCGCCGGAGCCGACCGGACGGTCGTCTATCTCGCGGATCGGCGTCAGCTCCGCCGCCGTGCCGGTCATGAAGATCTCGTCGGCGAGGTAGAGCTCGGCGCGCGCGATGTCGCGCGAGACCAGCTCGATCCCCTCGTCGGCCGCGATCTGGATCACCGAGCGGCGGTTGATGCCGTCGAGGATGCCGTTCGTCTCGCACGGCGTGATGATCTTGCCGCCCCGCACGAGGAAGAGGTTCTCGCCCGTGCCCTCGCAGACATGGCCGGCCTGGTCGAGCAGGATGCCCTCCTCGTAGCCGGCCTTGTGGCTCTCGATCTTCGCCAGGACGCTGTTGAGGTACTGGCCGGAGGCCTTGGCGTGCGGGATCAGCGACTCGCCGCTGATCCGCCGCCAGCTGGAGACCTTGGCGCGCACGCCCTTGGTCTTGCCCTCGTCGCCGAGGTAGGCGCCCCACGACCAGGCGGCGATCGCGACCTCGACCGGCGCGTCGAGCGGGTTGAGGCCCATCACGCCGGCGCCGCGGTAGACGAGCGGGCGGATGTAGCAGGCCGGCAGCCCGTTCTTGGCGATCAGCTCGCGCGTCGCCGCCTTGATCTGGTCCTGCGTGTACGGCACCGGCATGTAGTAGAGCGCGGCCGACTGGAACAGCCGCTCGACGTGGTCGTCGTGGCGGAAGATCGCCGTGCCCTTCTCCGTCTCGTAGGCGCGCACGCCCTCGAAGACGCCGGTGCCGTAGTGCAGCGCGTGCGTCAGTACGTGGACCTTCGCGTCCTCCCAGGCGACGAGCTCCCCGTTCATCCAGATGAGGTCCGCTTGCTCCACGACTGCTCCTTACAGGTAGTTCAGCACGGCCGCGGCGGCGGCCGCGGTGTTGGCGTCGCCGCCGAGGTCGGCCGTGCGCAGGCCCTCGGCCAGCGCGCGATCGACGGCCGATTCTACCGCCGCGGCCTCGTCTTCCATCTGGAAGCCGTGACGCAGCAGCAGCGCGGCCGACAGGAACATCGCGAGCGGGTTTGCGATCCCCTTGCCGGCGATGTCCGGCGCCGAGCCGTGGACGGGCTCGAACAGGCCCGGGCCGTCGCCGCCCAGCGACGCGCTCGGCAGCAGGCCGATCGAGCCCGTCAGCATCGCCGACTCGTCGCTGAGGATGTCGCCGAACATGTTCTCGGTGACGATCACCTCGAACGCGGTCGGGTTGGAGATCAGCTGCATCGCCGCGTTGTCGACGAGCACGTGCTCCAGCTCGAGGTGGCTGAACTCCTCGCGGTGGACGCGCAGCACGACCTCGCGCCAGAGGCGGGAGGACTCGAGCACGTTCGCCTTGTCGACGCTCGTCAGCTTCCTTCTCGTCGCCTTGAAGCCGGCGCGGACGATCCGCTCGATCTCCTCGACCGAGTAGATCATCGTGTCCCAGGCGACGTCGTCTCTGCGGCCGCGGTCGCCGAAGTAGAGGCCGCCGGTCAGCTCGCGCACGACGAGCAGGTTGGTGCCCTCGATGATCTCGCGCTTCAGCGGACTCGCGTCGTACAGCGCCGGGACCGGGCGGACCGGACGCAGGTTGGCGTACAGGCCGAGCGCCTTGCGCAGGCCGAGCAGGCCCTGCTCCGGGCGCGGCTTGGACGGGTCGGTCGTGTCCCACTTCGGGCCGCCGACGGCGGCGAGCAGGACGGCGTCCGCCTGCTGGCAGGCGGACGTCACCTCGTCGGTGAGGGCGGTGCCGTGGGCGTCGATCGAGACGCCGCCGAAGAGGTGCTCCTCGAAGGTGAAGTCGCCGAGCTTGTTCAGCAGCTCGACGGTCGGCGCCGTGATCTCCGGCCCGATGCCGTCACCGGGGAGGAGTGCGATGGTCTTGGTCATATCTCTGGTTCGCCCGTGCCGGCTCAGAGCGCGGTCGTGACCGGGCCGGAGCGCTCGCGCTGGGACTCGTAGGCGCTCAGCGCCTCGCCCTGCTGGAGCGTCAGCGCGATGTCGTCGAGGCCGTTCAGCAGGCGGTGCTTGATCTGCTCGTCGATCTCGAAGCCGGCCTGGCCGCCGTCCCAGCGGACCTCCTGGGCGGCGAGGTCGACCTGCACCGTCGCGGAGTCGGCGATCGACTCGACCGTGGCGCGGTCGAGCTGGATCGGCAGCAGGCCGATCTTCGTGCAGTTCGATCTGAAGATGTCGGCGAAGCTCTCGGCGACGATCGCCTTGAAGCCGTAGTCCTCCAGCCCCCACGGCGCGTGCTCGCGCGAGGAGCCGCAGCCGAAGTTGCGGCCGGTGACGAGGACCTGGTTTCTCGGCAGGTCCCAGCCGTCCTCCTTGGCCCAGTCGTAGAAGAGGAACTCGCCGAAGCCGGTGCGCTCGACCCGCTTCAGGAACTGCTTGGGCATGATCTGATCGGTGTCGACGTCGTCGCGCATCAGCACCGACGGTCTCGAGGTGATCGTCTCGAACGGTTCCATCGTTGCTCAGCTCCAGTTGCGGATGTCGACGAAGCGGCCTTCGATCGCCGCGGCGGCGGCCATCTGCGGCGAGACCAGGTGGGTGCGGCCGCCGCGTCCCTGACGGCCCTCGAAGTTGCGGTTCGAGGTCGAGGCGCAGCGCTCGCCCGGGCTGAGCGTGTCGGGGTTCATCCCGAGGCACATCGAGCAGCCCGCGACGCGCCAGTCGAAGCCGGCCTCCTTGAAGACCTGGTCGAGCCCCTCGGCCTCGGCCTGCGCCTTCACCTCCTGGGAGCCGGGGACGACCATCGCGCTGACGGTCGAGGCGACCTTGCGGCCCTTGACGACCTCGGCGGCGGCGCGCAGGTCGCCGATCCGCGAGTTGGTGCAGGAGCCGATGAAGACGCGGTCGAGTCTGATCTCCTCGATCGGCGTGCCGGCCTGCAGGCCCATGTAGTCGAGCGCGCGCTCGTGGCCGTCGCTCTGCGGGGCCGGGACGACGCTCGCGACGTCGGTGACCATGTCGGGCGCGGTGCCCCACGTGACCTGCGGCGAGATCTTGCTCGCGTCGATCACGAGCACCTTGTCGAACTCGGCGCCCTCGTCGGTTCTGAGCGTCCGCCACTGCTTGACGGCCTCGTCGAAGTCGGCGCCCTGCGGCGCGGCCGGGCGGCCCTTGACGAACTCGAAGGTCGTGTCGTCGGGGGCGATCATGCCGGCGCGGCCGCCGCCCTCGATCGTCATGTTGCAGATCGTCATGCGGCCCTCCATCGAGAGCCTCTCGATGACGGGGCCGGCGAACTCGACGACGTAGCCGGTCGCGCCGTCGGTGCCCATCTGGCCGATCGTGTGCAGGATCAGGTCCTTGGCGGTGACGCCGAAGCCGAGCTCGCCCTCGTATCTGATCAGCATCGACTTCGGCTTCTTCTGCACCAGCGTCTGGGTCGCGAGCACGTGCTCGACCTCGCTGGTGCCGATGCCGAAGGCGAGCGAGCCGAAGGCGCCGTGCGTGGCGGTGTGGGAGTCGCCGCAGACGATCGTCATGCCCGGCTGCGTGACGCCGAGGTTGGGCCCTATGACGTGGACGATGCCCTGACGCTCGGAGCCGAGCGAGTAGACCGGCACGCCGAACTCGGCGCAGTTTCTCTCCAGCGTCTCGACCTGGACGCGCGACAGCTCGTCCTTGATCAGCCTCGCGACGGGGGTGCCGTCGGTCGGCGTGTTGTGGTCGGCGGTCGCGAGCGTGCGGTCGGGGCGGCGGACTCTGCGGCCGGCCATCCGCAGGCCGTCGAACGCCTGCGGGCTCGTGACCTCGTGGACGAGGTGGAGATCGACGTAGATCAGGCCGTCGGCCACCTCGTGGGCGGCCCAGATCTTGTCGAACAGCGTTGTCGGCGGCATCGGTTCGGGGCTCCTTCTGCGGGGCGGGGGCGGCGGGCTCTGCGGGGGATCCGGCTAGCTGCGTCGAAGGCCGGCGGAGACGATCGCCAGCAGCGACGCCTCCTGCGGGCCGGGGTTCTCGAAGTGGTGCGGCAGGTCTGCGTCGAAGGTGACGGTGTCGCCCGACTCCAGCGCATAGGCGGCGCCGTCGCAGTGGAGGACGACGCTGCCGCTCTGGACGAAGGCGGTCTCGCGGCTGCCGGGCTCGTGCACGGGCGGGTCGCCGGGGCCGCCGGTCGCCGCGCCGCCGTCGAGCACGTGGCGCGACAGCTCGGCGCGCTGACCGGGCAGCGGCGGGGTCAGCACCTCGTAGCGGTGGCCGCGCACGCTGGCGGGGCCTCTGCGGCGCTCGTCGGAGCGGACGATCGTCACGGCGCCGTCCTCGTCGAGGCGCAGCAGCTGCGACAGGCGCAGGTCGAGGCCGTTGGCGATGCGCGCGGCGACCTGGAGGGTCGGGCTCGTCTCGCCGCGCTCGACCTGCGACAGCATCGGGGCGCTGACGCCGGAACGCTCGGCGAGGTCGCGCAGCGACAGGTCCATCGCCTCGCGCAGGGCGCGGACGCGGGTGCCGATCGCGGCGACGGAGTTGGCGTCGACGGCTGCCATGGTCGGCTGTACGTTATCACGTACGCGCGTCTCGGCCAGAGGGCGCGGCGATCGCGAGCGAGCGCGCGGCACCCAGAGGGCGCGGCGCCGGGACGGGGCGCCGCGACCGGGGCCGGAGGGTGGAGCGCCGCCCGTGCCCGGCGGCGCTCCGGCTCTCCTCCCCGGAGGTCTGGTCCTGCCTGCTACTTGACGGTGATCGTCTGCTTCATGTTCACGTGGTACGTGCAGAGGAATCTGTAGGTCCCTCTTCTCGTCAGCGTTCTCGACCACGAGATGCCGGCGGTGTAGACGGGCGAGGTGAATCTCTTCACGCCCTTGGGCCCCTGCTTCAACTGCACGTCGTGGGGGGCGCTGTTGGCCTTGTCCCACTTCCAGACGATCTTCGTCCCCGGTCTGACGGTGAGCTTCGCCGGGGTGAACGCGTAGTCGATGACGCCCACCGTCTTGCTCGGGGCCTTCTTCTTCGCGCCCTGTGCGGGGACCCTACCCCCCCCGGCGCGCCCGGCGCCCGCGGCGAT
>JAEXXR010000493.1 GCA_023405705.1 Actinomycetes bacterium | reverse complement strand
CGACGGAGACGGCCGTGCGGCGCTCGACGCGCTCGGCGGCTTCCGCCTGCTGTGCGCGCACCGCCGCGGGCCGCACGGCGTCTCGACCTGGACGCCGCGGATCGAGGGCTGGCTGGCCGCCGACATCGCGGCGACCGGCCAGTGGACGCGCGACTATCCCGGCCGCCCGCTGCTGGTCACCGCCAACGACTACGACCTCGACCTCTTCAACGGCGACACCGGCGTCGTCGTCGCCGCTCCCGACGGCGGCCTCACCGCCGCCTTCGAGCGACGCGGCGAGCTCGTCGCCGTCCGCCCCAACCGCCTGCGCGCCGTCGAGACCGTCCACGCGATGACGATCCACAAGAGCCAGGGCTCGCAGTTCGGGACGACGGTCGTCGTCGTCCCGCCTGCCGATTCGCGCATCCTCTCCCGCGAGCTGCTCTACACCGCCGTCACCCGCGCCCGGCGTCACCTCGTCGTCGTCGGCACCGAGGAGGCGCTGCGGGCCGCGGTCGACCGCCCTGCCGCGCGCGCCTCGGGACTGCGCGAGCGGCTGGGCGGCTAGGGACCTCCGCCTCCTCCTAGCGTCTCCCCTTCGCTCTCCTCGCCGCTCTTCTCGGCGGCTTGCCGGAGCTGACGACGAGGCGGACGCTGCTGCCGGCTCTGTACCGGCCGTGGCCGGGCTTGGTCGAGATGACGGTGCCCTTCGGGACCTTCGCGGAGCGCTGCTTCGTGATCTTGCCCGTCCTGCAGCGGAGCTGCCCGAGCACGTCGCGCGCGACGGCGAGCGGCGTGCGCGTCAGTCTCGGGACGACGCATCTCGGCGGTCGCGGCTCGGGCAGTATCACGCTGTCTCTCCGCGGCGCCACGGCCGTCAGCGTCGCGTTCGCGCTGTTGTCGCCGGGCACGGCCTCGAGCGCCGGATCGGCGGTGATCGTGTTGGCGTAGGAGCCTGGCGCGGTCGGCGAGACGAGCACGACGACGGGCGCGGCGGTGCCCGCTGCGAGCGACGGGATCGTGCAGGTCACCTTCTGCCCGGCGATCGTGCAGCTGCCGCCGCCGGCGACGGCGGTCACGACGGTCAGCCCGGCGGGGACCGTGTCGGTCACCGTGACCGGCGTCGGCGCCGGGCCGGCGTTGGAGACCGTCGCCGACAGCTGGCCGAGCCCGCCGCCGACGACGAGGTCGGCGGGACCGGCCGACGCCGTGACGCGCAGGTCGGTCTGCTCGAGCACCTCGGCGGCGAGGTTGAGGCGTGCTGATGACTCCTCTATCGACTCGGTGACGATCGCGCCGGGTGCTATCCCGGGCGCAGCGTCACCGACCTGAGCGCGCTGGCCCGCGGGGATCGCACCGCCGCGCCAACCGCAGGTCGCGCCGGAGGAGCCGGCGATCCCCAGTCTGTCGCCCGCTTCGAGCACGATCGGTGTGGCGGGCGAGAAGGTCGCGACGCCTGCGGCCGGCAACGGCGACGGGAAGGTCGCTCTGTCGACGGCGGCGATCGTCAGGGCAGGGACGGCACCGCGCAGCACGACGAGCGTGACGCTTTGGCCCGGAGCGCCCTCCGTGACGTTCGTCGACCACGACGCGAGCACGCCGCGAACTGGAACGGTCCAGCTCTCTCTGGTCTCGGCCACCTGCCAGCCGACCAGTCTGTCCCACCCGAGGCAGTCGACCTCGGTCGCGTCGAGCGGCCGCTCGACCGTCCCGAGCGTCCGTCCCTGCGCGGCCGGCGCGAGCGCTGCCAGCACCGTCGCCGCCGTCACCGCGCCCGCCCCTGCGAGCCGTCGTGCGTCCATCGCGAGCCTCCCTGTCTGCCCCGTCTCGGATCCCGCCGCCGGCTGCGACGACCGGCGGCCTGCGACAGATCTTCCTCCAGACGGCATGCAGACGCGCCACTTCCCGGAGCGGCGGTCCGCAGATCGGTGTGATCCGGTGCGGTCCGCCGCGCCCGCCCGCTCAGCGCCTCACTTCACTCTCGTGACCGTCAGCACGCCGTCGTTGAAGAAGCCCTCGTCGTCGAGCTGGACGCCGCCTCTGAGGGCCTGCGAGCCGCCGCCGGCCGGCAGCTCGAAGGCGATCGGGGCGATGCCGACGAGACCCGGCCCGGGCTGGCCGGGGATCGGCGGCGGGTCGAACTCGCCCCCGGACGGGCAGTCGACGCTGGCCGTCGCGATGCTGCGGTCGTGGCTCCATCTGACCGCGAGCGTCCCGTCGTGGTCGCGGTCGATCTCGACGCTGATCCAGCCGTCGCTGAGGAACGGCCCGACGCGCGGGCAGTCGTCCTTGGAGGTGAAGACGAGCCCGGTCCAGGCGAACGGGCCCTCGGCGGTCCAGGCGCGCTCGCCGACCTGTCTCGCCTCCTGGCTCCAGGCGAGCTGGCCGGAGGCGTCGTGCGTCGCGTAGATGCCCTGGCCGTTGACGTTCAGCGCGACGAGGTAGCCGCACTCCTCTCTCTCGGCCCGTCTCAGCGCGACCTTGCGCGCGTACTCGACGCCGGCGATCGTCAGCAGGTCGGTGTTCACGAGCGCGGTCGCCATCCCCTTGACGTTCTCGATCGAGCGCAGGTCGCTGTAGCCGATGCCGCGCGCGAAGTTCCAGCCGCCCTTCGGCCCGAAGACGCCGCCGGCCTCGTCGTCGAACCGCGCCGCGTCGCGCTCGATCGCTCTCCCGACGTCCTTCGAGTCGAGGATCGCGTCCGGGCTGAAGCCTCTGCCGAAGCGGCGGACGCGGTAGGTCTGCGTCGGCACGCCGGAGCCGCCGGAGCTGAAGACCGTCTGCACCTCGACGTCGATCGTGCCGTCGGCGCCGACGGTGTAGGTCATCTCGACCTCGACCGACTGCCCGACGACGACCGGCGGCTTGCCCTCCTGCTCGACGGTGACTCTGACCGACCCTCTCGCCTTCAGTCTGCCTCTCCGCTCGCTTCTGTCCGACGGGCAGGCGGCGATCTTGTCCTCGAAGGAGACTCTGGCCTCCCCTCTCACGCCCTTCAGGTCGGCCGGCAGCTTCTCGCCGAGACCGGGCGCCAGCGCTCTGATCCCGTCGCGGCTGGCGTCGACCGTCGCGGTCGCCGTCGTCGTCGAGCCGCTGTCGTCGCCGCCGGCCTCGACCTGGCCGATGACCAGCTGCCCGTCGACCCCGTCGCCCGGTCTGAAGTCGATCGTCTCCGTGTCGCCGCCGGAGGCGCGGGCCGAGAGGGCGGCGCCGGCGGCCCGCTTCCAGCCGTCGCGCGTGACGTCGAGCACGCGCGTGGCGCGCTTGCGCCCGAGGACGCGCTCCAGCCGCGCGGTCGTGCCCGGCGAGATCGCCTGCGCGCGTCTCAGCGCGGCCGTCACG
>JAEXXR010000317.1 GCA_023405705.1 Actinomycetes bacterium | reverse complement strand
GCGCTGCGCCGGAGGACGCGGCGGCTCCCGCGCCGAGCGGTGCGGGTGCCGACGACGCGACCTCCGCGGCGCAGGCGAGACCGCGCCCGACGGTCCACGTCATCCGCTCGACCGCACTGCGCTCCGGCCCCGGCGGTCGCGTGTTCGGCCGCATCTCGCCGAGAACCGAGTTCGGCTACCCGACCGTGCTCGCGGTCGTGCGGCAGTCCGGCCCGTGGCTGGGGGTGCTGACCGCGGAGCTGCCGAACGGGCGGATCGGCTGGATCTCCGCGCGCGCCCGCCTGGAGGTCCACCGCAACGCCTGGTCGGTGAGCGCCTCGCTGGGGCGCCGCGAGGTCGTCGTCCGCCGCGCCGGGCGGGTCGTCGACCGCTTCCCGGTCGCGATCGGCAGCCCCAGCTCGCCGACGCCGACCGGCCGCTTCGCCGTCACCGACAAGCTGAAGACCGGCTCGGAGGCCTCCGTCTACGGCTGCTGCATCCTCGCGCTGACCGGCCACCAGCCGCACACGCCGCAAGGGTGGGGCGGCGGCGACCGCGTCGCGATCCACGGCACGAACCTGCCGCAGTCGATCGGGACCGAGGCGAGCCTCGGCTGTCTTCGCGCCCCCGCCTCGTCGATCCGCAGAACGGTCGACACCGTCCCGCTCGGCACGATCGTGTGGATCAGAGCCTGACGGTCGTGTGAGAGGGCCGGATCGTGGATGCCGGGCGCGGCCGGATGGGCCGATCAGGCCGGAGGCCTTTGAGGCCCGTCCGGTCGTGATCCGGCGCCGCGAGGCGGTCCGCTCACGCGATCGTCGTGACGTCGGCGCCTTGAGTCTCGAACGGGACCCGCAGCAGCTGCGCCCAGCCGGAGACGCGCTCGCGCAGCTTCTCCGCGACCGCGGCCGTCTGCTCGTAGTGGGTCCAGACGAGCACGGTCGGGCCGGCGCCGGAGATCGTCGCGCCGAGCGCTCCGAGGTCGCGCGCGTCCTGCACCAGCTGAGCCGAGCGCGGGTAGAGGTGGGCGCGGTAGGGCTCGTGGAGGCGGTCGTCGAGGCCGCGGCCGACGAGGTCCCAGTCGCCGCGCGCGAGGCCGAGCGTCAGCAGCGCGGTGCAGGCGACGTTGTGGACGGCGTCCTCCATCGGCACCTCGGCAGGGAGCGCGGCGCGCGCCTGCGCCGTCCGCACGGCCGCGTGCGGGACGACCAGCAGCCCCTCCAGGCCGGTCGGCGGGTCGATCCGCGCGACCCTGCCCTCGCCGCAGACGCAGACGCCGCCGTAGAGCGCGGCGGCGACGTTGTCGGGATGGCCCTCGATCTCGCAGGCGAGCGCGAACAGGTCGGCGTCGAGCTCGAACAGGTGGTCGGCGGCGACGAGGCCGGCGACGATCGCCGCGGCGCTCGACCCGAGCCCGCCGGAGAGCGGGATCGTCGAGCTGATGCGGAAGGTGAAGCCGTCGGAGGAGTGCAGCCGCTCGAAGGCGCGCACGCACAGGTTGCGGCGGTCTCTGGCGATTTCGAGGTCGGTCTCGACCGCGAAGGTGCCGGTCTCCACCACCTCGACCTCGACGTGGAGCGCGAGCGCGGCCGCGAGCACGTCGAAGCCCGGCCCGAGGTTCGCCGAGGAGGCGGGGACGCGGACGATGCGGCGGCGTTCCACGGAGCGCGCTACCCGAGGACGGCCCGCTCGACCGCTTCGAAGGTCGGCTCGCACGGCAGCACGCCGCCGACCTGGTCGAGCGCGGTGTCGGGGTCCTTCAGGCCGTGGCCGGTGAGGACGCAGACGATCCGCTGCGCGTCGCCGGCGCCATGCGTCATCAGGCCGGCGACCGAGGCGGCCGAGGCCGGCTCGCAGAAGACGCCCTCTCTGGAGGCGAGGAAGCGGTAGGCCTCGAGGATCTGCTCGTCGGTGACGGCTCTGACCGCGCCGCCGGAGGAGGTCATCGCGTTCATCGCCTCCTCCCAGCGGGCCGGGTTGCCGATCCGGATCGCGGTCGCGACCGTCTGCGGGTTGGCGACCGGCGCGCCGTCGACGAGCGGCGCGGCGCCGGCGGCCTGGAAGCCGAACATGCCCGGTCTGTGGCCGAGCTCGTTGAAGCCCTTCCAGTAGGCCGAGATGTTGCCGGCGTTGCCGACCGGGATGCAGAGTGCGTCGATCGAGCCGAGCTGCTCGACGATCTCGAACGAGGCCGTCTTCTGGCCCTCGAGCCGGTATCTGTTGACCGAGTTGACGAGCGCGATCGGGTGCCGGTCGACGACCTCGCGCACGAGCTTCAGCGCCTCGTCGAAGTTGCCGTTGAGCGCGATCACGCGCGCCCCGTGCATCAGCGCCTGCGCCAGCTTGCCGGTCGCGATCTTGCCCTCCGGCACGATCACGGCGCAGCGCAGGCCGGCGCGCGCCGCGTAGGCGGCGGCGCTCGCGGAGGTGTTGCCGGTGGAGGCGCAGATGACCGCCTCGGCGCCCTCGCGCACGGCGGCGGAGACGGCGCAGGTCATCCCGCGGTCCTTGAAGGAGCCGGTCGGGTTGAGGCCCTCGTACTTCAGCCACACCTCGGCGCCGACCCGCTCCGACAGCGTCGGCGCGTGGATCAGCGGCGTGGAGCCCTCGCCGAGCGAGACGACGGGATCGCTCTCCGCGAACGGCAGCCGCTCGCGGTAGCGCTCGATCAGACCGACGGACACGTCGCAGCTCCTCTCCGACCTGGGAGAACGAGTCCCCGGGCGAGTTCTCCCGCCGTGATCGCAAGGCCTCCGGCCGCAGCGATCACGCAAACTCCTCCTCGATGACCCGGATCGCCCGCGGGGCCGTGCGCAGCGCGTCGAGCGCCGCGAGCTGCTCGACGGCCGCGAAGAAGCGCGACTCGAGCACGGGATGGACGACCATCACGAGCCGGGCGTTGTCGCCCAGGCCCTTCTGAACGACCGACTTGACCGAGATCTCGTGCTCGCCGAGCACGCCGGTGATCTGCGCCAGCACGCCGGGCGCGTCGGCGACCTCCAGGTGCAGGTAGAACGACGAGACGACGTCGGTGACGACCTCCAGCCTCGCGCTCGTCGCCGGCGTCGAGGCCGGCGGGATCATCGCGCTGATGAGGTCGCCGAGGACGGCGCTCGCCGTCTGCGGGCCGCCGGCGCCGGGGCCGGACATCGTGATCTCGGTGATCGACTCCGACTCGACCGTGACGGCGTTGAAGGGGCCGTCGACGTTGGCGAGCGGGTGACCGGCGTAGAGGAAGGCCGGGTGGACGCGGACGGAGATCCCGCCGTCGACCCGCTCCGCGGTGCCGATCAGCTTCAGGCCGAGACCGAGGTCGCGCGCGTACTCGAGGTCGTCGGGGCCGATCCGCTCGATTCCCTCGTAGATCACCTGGTCGAGGTGGACCGGCGTGTCGAAGGCGAGCCGCGCGAGGATCGCCATCTTCGCGGCCGCGTCCTTGCCGTTGACGTCCTCGCTCGGGTCGGCCTCGGCGTAGCCGAGCCGCTGCGCCTCGGCGAGCACGTCGGCGTACGGCGCGCCGGTGCGCGCCATCTCGCTGAGGATGAAGTTCGAGGTGCCGTTGACGATCCCGTGGATCCGCTCCAGGTGGGCCGCCGCGAGCGACTCCTGCAGCACGCGGATGACCGGCACGACGCCGGCGACCGCCGCCTCGAAGCGCAGCTGGACGTTGCACTCGCGCGCGATCGCCCACAGCTCCTCGCCGTGCTGGGCGAGCAGCTGCTTGTTGGCGGTGACGACGTGCTTGCCGGCGCGCATCGCGCGGATCACGTAGTCGCGCGCCGGCTCGATCCCGCCGATCAGCTCGACGATCAGGTCGCTCTGCTCCAGCAGCTGCTCGAAGTCGCCTCTGGAGCGGGTGAGGACGCCGACGATCTCCGGCGTGAGGCCGGTCACGTGGGCGATCTGCTCGGCGCGGCGCGGCAGCAGCTCGGCGAGCGATCCGCCGACGGTGCCGTGGCCGAGCAGGCCGATGCGGAACGGCTGCGGATCAGAGGTCACGGGCGGCGAGGTCGTCGTAGGTCTCGCGGCGGACGACGACGCGGGCGTCGCCGTCCTTGCAGAAGATCACGGGCGGCCGTGGGATCCCGTTGTAGTTGTTGGCCATCGCGTGGCCGTAGGCGCCGGTCGCGGGCGTCACCAGCACGTCGCCCG
Organism: Actinomycetes bacterium; assembly: GCA_023405705.1. The sequence goes on along the minus strand of JAEXXR010000317.1, from coordinate 1,597 downwards.
GCTGCGGGTCGGCGAGCGGGACATCGCGCACGATCACGTCGCCCGACTCGCAGTGCTTGCCGGCGACGTGACAGGTCTCTCCCGTGCCGGCCGCCTCCGGGCGGTCGGCGAAGAAGGCCTCGTAGACCGAGCCGTAGAGCATCGGGCGGAGGTTGTCGGACATGCCGCCGTCGACGCCGACCCAGGTCGAGACGTTGCGCTTGATCGTCTCGACGGTGTAGAGCGTGACGGTCGAGTTGGCGACGAGCGAGCGGCCCGGCTCGATCAGCAGGCGCTTGTCCCTGCCGACCAGGTCGTGCAGCGCCTTGACGTTCTCCTCGACGTAGGCCTCGATCTCCGGCGGCTGCTGGCCGGCGGTGTAGGCGACACCGAGGCCGCCGCCGAAGTTGTAGGTCGAGAAGTCACCGAGCGAGGCGAGCGCCTCGACCGCCGGGCGGTAGGCCTCCAGGCTCAGCAGCTGCGAGCCGATGTGCATGTGCAGGCCGACGTGGTCGAGGCTGTCGGAGTTGCGCAGCCGCTCGATCGCGAGCTTCGCGTCGTCGAGGCCGAAGCCGAACTTCGAGTCGGCCTGGCCGGTCGAGATCTTCGCGTGCGTTCTGCCGGCGACGCCGGGCGTGACGCGGATCAGGACTCTCTGGACGACCCCGCGCTGGGCGGCGACGCGCTCGGCGCGGTCGATGTCCATGAACGAGTCGAGCACGATGTGGCCGACGCCGGCGTCGATCGCCTGCTCCAGCTCGGCGAGCGACTTGGCGTTGCCGTGCAGGTAGATGCGGCTGGCGTCGAAGCCGCCGCGCAGCGCCAGGTGCAGCTCGCCGCCGGAGGCGACGTCGCAGACGAGGCCCTCCTCCTCCAGCACGCGGTAGACGGCGGTGCAGGGGAAGGCCTTCGAGGCGAAGAGGACGTCGAAGTCGTCGTGGCGCGCTCTCAGCGCCTCGACGAAGGCGCGCGCCCGCGTGCGGATGTCGTCCTCGGCGACGACGAATGCCGGCGTGCCGAACTCGCGCGCCAGCTCGACGGCGTCGCAGCCGCCGATCTCGAGGTGTCCGAGGTCGTTGACGCGGCTGCCGAGCGGCAGCACGTGGGAGAGCTGTTGAGTCGCGGCCATGGCGGGTCGTGATTATGCCGGCTTCGGCTGGGCGCCGCCGATTGAGGCGACCGCAGGCCGCCTGGCGGCTGCCGCCGGAGGCCGCTCCTGCGAGCCCGCGGCGCTGGTCGCCGCCGGGGCGGGCCTATCTTCTCGGCGTCGCGCCGAGCAGCCCGCCGACCAGCCCGCCGGTCCCTCTCAGGACGCCGTCGAGCGTTCCGGTGGTGCCGCCGACCACGCCGTTGACGGTCTGGCCGAGCTGCTGGACGGTCTGCCCGAGCCCGGGGTCGACCTGCCCGACCGTCTGGCCGAGCCCGTCGGTCACGCCCTGGACGGTGCTGCCGACCGTCGTGCCGGTCTGGTTGACCGTGCTGCCGAGGTTGCCGGTCGTGTCGCGTACGACGTCGCCGAGGTTGGCGCTCTGGCCGCCGCCGCCTTTGGGCGTGCCTCCGCCGCCGGGGGTCTCCCCGCCGCCGCTGCCGCCCCCGCCCGAGGCGGGCGGCTGACCGC
>JAEXXR010000315.1 GCA_023405705.1 Actinomycetes bacterium | reverse complement strand
GGAGAGTGACCCCAACGGGATTCGAACCCGTGCTACCGCCGTGAAAGGGCGGCGTCCTAGGCCGCTAAACGATGGGGCCGAGCGAACCCGGAGGCTCATTCTTACCGACGCTCAAGCATACGAGATAGTCCACTGATTCGGAAATCGAGGGCGTGGGATGCCGTCGTCGCGGCGACCGGCGGCGAGGATGGCCAGGCGCATGCCCTGTCTCACCGCCCGAATCGACCCTGGGCGGATGTGACGAATGTTGTTAGTGTGGCGTGTGTTGTCCTTGTGACAAGTGCGACCCGACACCGCGACGAGAGGGAGCGACGACGTGCAGCTCGACGAGCAGAATTCCCCCGAGGACTGCGGCTGCGCGCCCACACCCCGTGAACAGCGCGCCCTGCGCAACCCGATGAGCCGCCGCATGGCGCTCGGCCTCGGCGGCGTCGGCATCCTGAGCCTGGGTGCGCTGGGACTCACCGTCGCCCCCACCGCGTTCGCCGCCGACTACCCGTCGTGGGACGACGTGCAGCGCGCCAAGAACAACGAGGCCGCGAAGGCGGCAGAAGTCAGCCGCATCGAGGGGCTCATCGCGTCGCTCCAGGCCGATGTCGCCGCCAAGCAGGCCGAGGCCGAGCGCCTCGCCGGCGAATACCTCGCCGCCCAGGAGGCGTACGAGACCGCCGCCGCCCAGGCCGAAGAGCTCCAGGCCCAGGCCGACGCCGAAGACGCCCGCGCGAAGGAGACCGCCGGCAAGCTCGGCCGCCTCGCCGCCCAGCAGTACCGCTCCGGCGGCGACGACGCCGCGCTCGAGCTCTTCTTCTCCGGCTCGGCGGCCACCGCCGATGACCTCCTCGCCAAGCTCGGCACGATGGATCGCCTCGTCGCCGCGAACCAGGGCGTCTACGCCGACGCCGTCGGCGCGCGCGACAACGCCAAGAACCTCAGCAACCAGGCACAGGTCGCCCGCGACGAGCGCGACCGGCTGCAGAAAGAAGCCGAGCAGAAGATGCTCGCCGCGCAGGATGCCGCGGTCGCAGCCCAAGCCGCGCTCGACGCCCAGAACGCCAACCTCGACACCCTGCAGGCGCAGCTCGCGGCCCTGAAGGACACCACCGCGAAGACCATCGCCGACTACCAGACCGGTGTCGAGGTGCGTCGTCGCGAAGAAGAGGCGCGGAAAGCGGCGGCCGCCGCGGCCGCCAAGAAAGCCGCGGAAGAGGCGGCAGCTGCGGCTGCCGCGGCTGCCGCAGCCGGTGGCGGTGGCGGAAGCAGCGGCGGATCGGGTGGCCAGGCCGGCAGCGGCGGCTGGGTTCGCCCGGCATCCGGCTACATCAGCTCCTGGTACGGCAACCGCGGAACCATCTGCGGCAACGGCTACTGCACCACCGGTCACCGCGGCATCGACTTCGCGACCAGCTGCTGGTCGCCGATCTACGCCGCCGCCTCGGGGCGGGTCATCCTCGCCCAGCGGCTCAGCTCGTGGGGCAACTACGTCAAGATCCAGCACGGCGACGGCACCGTCACCGCCTACGCCCACATCGCCGACGGCGGCTACAACGTCGGCGTCGGCCAGTCGGTCGGCGCAGGGCAGGTCATCGCCTACGTCGGCAACACCGGCGCCTCCAGCGGCTGCCACCTGCACTTCGAGGTGTGGATCGGCGCGGACCGCATCGACCCGGCCCCGTTCCTCCGCGCCCGCGGCATCTCGGTCTGACCCCGGCGCGACGCCCCCGGCGTGAAACGACGAAGAGCGGATGCCCTCGGCATCCGCTCATCGCATCGACGTGACGTCAGATGGTCTTCGGGGCGTGACCCTCACCCTGCGTGGCGGTCTGGCCCTGGTGCTCTTCGAAGCGGGTGAACGCCTCGCTGACCAGGCGCTCCGCCTCGGCGGCGTCGGCCCACTCATCGACCTTGACCCACTTGCCGGGCTCGAGGTCCTTGTAGTGCTCGAAGAAGTGGTTGATCTCGTTCTTCGTCCACTCGTCGACATCGGTGACGTCCTGGATGTGGTTCCACCGCGGGTCCTTGGCGAGCACGGCGACGACCTTGTCGTCTCCGCCGGCCTCGTCGGTCATCTTCAGCACGCCGACGGGGCGCACCTTCGCGAGGATGCCGGGGGCCAGGTCGTGGTCGAGCAGCACGAGCACGTCGAGCGGGTCGCCGTCTTCGCCGAGCGTGTTCTCGAAGAAGCCGTAGTTGGCCGGGTATCCCATGGGCGTATAGAGGATGCGGTCGAGGAAGACCCGGCCGGTGCCGTGGTCGACCTCGTACTTGATCTTGCTGTTGCGCGGGATCTCGATGACGGCGTCGTACGCGCCCATAGGTGCTCCTTCGGAAATGTCTTGGGGGATGCCGCGGTCCAGCCTAGTCTCGCCGCCCGTGCGCCCGCCGATAACGTGGATGCCATGGACCACCGCCCGAGCCTCGACCCCGCCGTCGCGGACATCCGCCGGCCCGTGCGCACCGCGCTGGCGACGGTCACAGGGCCTGTGCTGGTCGGCCTCTCCAGCGGCGCGGACTCCCTCGCGCTCGCCGCGGCCGTCGCCTTCGAGGCGCCGAAGGC
>JAEXXR010000258.1 GCA_023405705.1 Actinomycetes bacterium | reverse complement strand
GCGTGGGACGGCGCGCCCGCGCTGATCCTCCAGCACGGCGACTGGGGGCCGCCCGGGCTGCTGGCCGACTGGCTGCGGCAGCGGGCGATCCCGTTCGAGATCCACAGGACCTGGCTCGGCAAGCCGTGGCCGCCGGTCGGGGGGCGGGCCTTCGTCGCCTCGCTCGGCTCGCCGCACAGCCCTGCCGACGCCGACCGCGAGCCCGAGGTCGCGCAGGAGCTGGAGCTGCTGCGCGCGGCCCTCGACGCCGACGTCCCGGTGCTCGGCCTCTGCTTCGGCGGCCAGATGCTCGCCGCCGCGCTCGGCGGCGCGATCGAGGAGGCCGAGCCGGCCGAGTGCGGCTGGCACGCGATCGACACCACGGTGCCGGACGAGATCCCGGCCGGTCCGTGGCTGCAATGGCACTACCACCGCTTCACCGTCCCGCCCGGCGCGGAGCTGCTGGCGAGCAGCCCGAGCGGGCCGCAGGCCTTCCGCCACGGACGCCACCTCGGCGTCCAGTTCCACCCCGAGTCGACGATCGAGATCGTGCGCGGCTGGGCGCACACCGACCAGGAGCGGCTCGACCGCCTCGGCCTGGGCGACGGCGACGAGCTGCTCGACGCCGGCAACGGCCACGCCGCCGCCGCGGCGCGCGCGGCCTTCCAGCTGTTCGACGCCTTCTGGCAGAAGGCGCAGGGGTGACCGCCCCATGAAACAGGAGAGAGTGATGCAGACCGAGCAGCGTGCGCCGGCATTCGCCGCGCCGAGCACCGGGGAGACGCCGATCACGACGATCCGGGTGCTCTACTCCGACCTCCACGGCGTCGCGCGCGGCAAGGACGTGCCCGTCTCGGAGTTCGAGCGCGTCAACGCGAGCGGCCTCGGCTTCTGCGCCGCGGTGATGGGCACCGACCTGCGCCACACGCCGGTCGTCGGCGGCGAGGAGGGCTACCCCGACCTGATCGCGCGGCCCGACCTGGAGACGCTCGTCCCGCTGCCGTGGGAGCCGGGGGTCGCCTGCTGCCTCGCCAACCTCGAGCCGGTCCACGGCGGCCCCGCGCCGGTCGACCCGCGCGGCGCCGTCCGCCGCGCCGCCGCCGAGTTCGAGCAGCTCGGCTACGGCGCGATCGTCGCACCGGAGCTGGAGTTCTTCCTCTGCGAGCGCGACGACAGCGCGCCCGGCGGCCTCAGACGGCTCGTCGATCGCCTCTCGATGGTCTACACGGTCGGCCCGCAGGTCGACCCGAACGGGACGATGCGGAAGCTGACCGAGCAGCTGGCCGAGATCGGGCTGGGGGCGTTCGCCGTCAACCACGAGTTCATGAACTCGCAGTACGAGATCAACCAGCATCACGCCGACGCGCTGAGGGCCGCCGACAACGCCTTCCGGCTCAAGAGCGCGGTCAAGGACGTGGCGGCGCTGAACGGCCTCGTCGCGACCTTCATGGGCAGACCGTTCAACGACCAGGGCGGCTCCGGCACCCACGTCCACGTCTCGCTGGAGCGCGACGGCGTCAACGCCTTCGACGCGCCCGGCGCGCAGGACGAGGTCTCCGACGTGCTGCGCTGGTTCACCGCCGGCGTGCTCGCCCACGCCCCGGCGCTGATGGCCTTCCTCAACCCGACGATCAACTCCTACCGGCGGCTCGTGCCCGACTCGCTCGCGCCGACGCACGCCAACTGGGGCCACGACAACCGCTCGACCTTCGTTCGCATCCCGGCCGAGCGCGGCGGGGCGACGCGCATCGAGGTGCGCGTCGGCGACGGCGCCGCCAACCCCTACCTGGCGGTCGCCGCGCTGCTGTTCGCCGGCGCGCACGGCGTGCGCGAGCGGATGGAGCCGCCGGCCGCCGTGACGGGCGACGCCTACCACGCCGCCGAGGAGGTCGCCGGCCCGCCGCTGCCGCGAACGCTGGAGGAGTCGCTCGACGCGCTGGAGGGCGACGCCGTTCTCAGCGCGGCGATGGGCGAGTCGCTCGTCACCACCTTCCTCGCGATGAAGCGCTTCGAGGTCGAGCGCCACCGGAGCCACGTCTCCGAGTGGGAGCTGGACGAGTACGCGCACCACGTCTGACCCGGAGACCGAACCGATGCCGACCACTTCCCGTATCGACCTCGCCGACCACGACCTGTTCGTCGACCGCGTCCCCTACGAGGCGTTCGCGGCGCTGCGCAGCCAGGAGGGGCTCCACTGGAACCCCGAGGCGGAGGGGACCGGCTTCTGGGCCGTCACCCGCTACGACGACATCCGCGAGGTCCACCGCCAGCCGGAGCTGTTCTCCTCCGAGGTCGGCGGCACGTCGCTGGAGGACCTCGACCCCGAGCACGTCGAGTCGCGCAAGTCGATGATCGACATGGACCCGCCGCGCCACGACGTGCTGCGCGGGCTGATCAACCGCCGCTTCACGCCGCGCGCCGTGCAGGTGTGGGCCGATCAGGTCCGCCGCGTCACCAACGAGGTGATCGACGCCGCCTTCGCGCAGGGGCCGGAGTTCGACTTCGTCAGAGAGATCTCCTCCGAGGTCCCGATGCAGGTCTTCGCCGAGATCCTCGGCGTGCCGCAGTCGGAGCGGCGCGAGATCATCGAGATCGGCGACCGCCTGCTCGGCAACGCCGACCCGGAGTTCGCCTCCGAGGTCCCCGACGACGACTCCCACCGCCACCTGCCGTTCTCCTCGCCGGCGGCGCTGGAGATGTTCGCCTTCGGCCGCCGGCTCGCCGACGCCCGCCGCAGAGAGCCGCGCGACGACATCATCACCCAGCTCGTCGAGGCGAACCTGGCCGAGCGCGAGTTCGACGTCTACTTCGTGCTGCTGGCGACCGCCGGCAACGAGACGACCCGCCACACGATCTCGCACGGCCTCGACCAGCTGCTCGCCAACCCGGAGGCGATGGCGCTCCTGAGACGCGAGCCCTCGCCGGAGCTGTTCAGGACGATGGCCGACGAGATGCTGCGGTGCGCGACCCCGGTCCACCACTTCCGGCGCACCGCGACCGCCGACGTCGAGCTGTCCGGCAGCGAGATCAAGGCCGGCGACAAGGTCACGACGTGGTTCGTCTCCGGCAACCGCGACGAGACCGTCTTCGAGGACCCGGAGACGTTCGACGTCACGCGCTCGCCCAACCGCCACATGGCGTTCGGTCCCGGCGGCGTGCACCACTGCCTCGGCTCGCACCTGGCGAAGATGGAGATCGGGATCGTCTTCGAGCAGCTGCTGCCGCGGGTCGCCGAGATCGAGCACGCCGGCCCGGTGCAGCGGCTGCGCTCGAACTTCTTCAACGGCATCAAGCGGATGCCGGTGCGGGTGACGCCGGCATGATCGCGCTGCACCGCATCGACCACGTCGCGCTGCGGGCCGCCGACCTCGACGAGGCGGCGCGGCGCTGGGCGCTGCAGTTCGGCCTGACGGAGCGGATGCGCTCGGAGGGGCGGGTCGCCTTGTCGTGCGACGACGAGCCGCTGGCGCTGGAGCTGGTCGCGGTCGCGCCG
>JAEXXR010000236.1 GCA_023405705.1 Actinomycetes bacterium | reverse complement strand
GGACGGTGGTGTGGACGCCGAGCGGGAAGGCCCAGGTGAGCGAGGTGGGGGTCTCGGTCAGGAAGCGGTTGGCGATCACGTAGCCGCCCGCGATGCCGACGAGCGAGGCGACGGTGCCGAGCACGATCGCCTGGAAGCCGAGGATCTGGACGATCTTGCCGCGCCGGAAGCCGAGCTTGCGCAACGTGGCGATGAAGCGCCGCCGATCCGGGACGGTGAGCAGCATCGCGTTGAAGGCGAACAGCAGCCCGACGATCGCGCCGATCGCGGCGAACAGCGCGGTCGCCTGGGTCATCGGCCCGGCCGCCTGGTCGAGCAGCTCGATCTCGTTGTCGACGGTCGCGACCAGCAGGCCGTCGCCGCCGAGCGCGGTCAGCTCGTCGCGGACGTGGTCGTGCTGGCCGGGCTCGGTCGCGATCAGGACGCGGCTGATCGCGCCGGGCAGCCCCGCGAGCTGCTGGGCGTACGGGAGGGAGGCGACGGCGAAGATCGACTCGGCCAGCGGCCCGACGACGCCCTCGCCGACGACAGCCCCGACCGGCGTCGGGACCGACCGCCCACGGACCTCGATCGCGACGTTCACCGGCTCGCCGCCGGCGCGCGAGGGCGGCAGGTCGAGCGCGTCGCCGACGGCGGCCGGGAGGAAGATCCCCGGCTGCAGGATCAGTCCGCCGAGCTGGTAGTTGCTGGCCGCGCTCCCACCGAGTTGGGGGAGGGTGCGGTCGACGCCGACCAGCAGCACCGGCGTGCGGCGTCTGCCGTAGCGGATCGTCGCGCGCTGCTCCAGCACCGGCGCCGCGTGCTCGACCCCGGGCAGCGCCCGGACGCGGGAGACGAGGTCGTCGTCGAGGCCGTGGCCGTCGCGGGCGGCGAGCTGGAGGTCGGCGCTGCCGGCTATGCCCTCGACGGCCTGGCGGGCCGAGCCGGTGATGCTGCCGTTTGAGATCAGCACCGCGAGCACCAGCGCGACGCCGATCGCGATGCCGATGCCGGCGAGCAGCTCCTGTATCCACTGCCGCCGCAGCCGGCGCACGTAGAACAGCGTCAGCCGCCGGAGCAGGCGGGGGAGGCGGAGGAGCGCCATCGGTCCGCTCACCGCTTCCCGGCCGACGCGTGACCGTCGGCCGCCGGCGCGTCGGGGTGCGGCCGGCCGTCGTCGTCGAGGAGGCGGCCGTCGCGGAGGGTGTGGACGCGGTCGGCGATCTCGGCGGCCTGCGGGTCGTGAGTCACGAGCAGGACCGCGGCGCCGCGCTCGTGCGCGATGCCGTGGAGCAGTTCGAGGATCTCGCGGCCGCGGTTGGTGTCGAGGCTGCCGGTCGGCTCGTCGGCGAGGATCAGCCGCGGCTCGTTCGCCAGCGCCGTCGCGATCGCGACCCGCTGCCGCTCGCCGCCCGACAGCCGCTCGGGCACCTCGTCGAGCTTGTGGCTGAGGCCGACGCGCCGCAGCCACCTCGACGCCTGCTCGACCGCGGACTTGTAGGAGACCGGGTCGGCGAGCAGCTTCAGCGCCGCGTTCTCGCGCGCGGAGACGCCGTTCATCAGGTCGAGGTCCTGGAAGATGTAGCCGACGTCGAGGCGCCGGTAGTCGTCGGACTGGTCGCTGCTCAGCTCGGCGAGGTCGCGGCCGTCGAAGGCGACGGTGCCGCGATCGGGCTGCAGCAGGGTCGCGGCGAGCTGCAGCAGCGTCGTCTTCCCGGAACCGCTCGGGCCGTAGAGGGCGACCATCTCGCCGGCCGCGACGGTGAGCGTCACGCCGTCGGCGGCGCGGACGACCTCGCTACCGGAGCGGTAGTGCTTGACGACCTCCCGGAACTCAAGCATCGGCACGTCTCGCCCGGCGCAGCTCGACCACGCGCCCCGCGCCGTCGTCGTCATCGTCGACGGCGGTCGCCGGCTCGTCGTCGAGCCCGTCGGTCGGGCCGCGCAGCGTGCCGTCGTTGAGCGAGAGCGCGCGGTCGACGCCGGCGAGCGCCGCCGCGTCGTCGGCCGTCATCAGCACGGCCATGCCCTCGTCACGCGCAAAGGAGTGCAGCAGTCTCAGCAGCGGCCGCTCCTGGGAGGCGCGCACGCCGGTCGTCGGCTCGTCGACGACCAGCAGCCGCGGCCGCGTGATCGTCGCGCGGGCGATCGCGACGCGCAGCGTCTCGGCAGGGTCGAGCTCGTCCGGCTCAAGCCCCGACAGCTCGGCGCCGCCGACGCGCTCCAGCTGGTCGTAGGCGGCCCGCTCGGCGCTGCTGTTCGTGGTGCCGGTGCTGCTGAGCAGCGGCGCGGCGACGTGCTCGAGCACGGTCTGGGCCATCACGGGGTCGAAGTCGCGGTCGCAGTAGCCGATCCCGCCGCGGACGCCGAGCATCGGCTGGCGGGCGAGGTCGGCGCCGTCGAAGCGCACGACGCCCTCGCCGGGCAGCGTGATGCCGACCGCGACGAGCGCGAGCGTCGAGCGGCCGGAGTTCCGCGGACCCCACACGCCGACCAGCTCGCCCGCGCCCACTGAGAGCGACACGTCCCGCAACGCCAGCCGGTCGTGCCGGCCGCGAGAGCCGCGCGGGTACCGGTGCGTGACGCCGTCGAGCTGCAGGAGCCCGCGCATCACGCGGCGCTGAGCTTGTCGCGGGTCCGGGCGATCCAGCGCAGCTCGGCCTGGGCGAGGTCGGTCAGCTCGTCGGCCAGCAGCTCGTCCATCAGGTTTCTCGCCTCCAGCGGCGTGCTCTGTATCAAGCGCAGAATCACCTGCTCGTAGCGATCGAGCAGCCGCAGCGCGCCCGCGCGGTCCTGCGGCTGGGTCGACACCAGGCGGATCAGCGTCTCCTGACGCGAACCGATCAGCGAATCCGGTCGCAGCAGCGAGACGTCCGCCAGCCAGCGCTGGTAGGCCCTCGCCCCGTCGGCTGTCGCGCGATAGCCGTCCGTGATCGCGCCGCGCGCGTCCTCCTCGTCCAGTTCGGCGAGCAGCTCGCGCGGCACGCGCACGAGCATCCCGTCTCTGACGAGTCTGGAGAGGGCGTCGTAGATGTGCTGGCGGCCCGAGCCGAGCAGGCCGCCGTAGCGCGCCTCGAAGCGACGGCAGACGCTCGCGCCGACGCTCGGCCGCTCGATCACCAGGCTCAGCACCGCGCCGCTCACATTCGACTTCACGAACTCTCGACCCCCATGCAGGCGACCCCCGAGCCTCCTGGACAACGTCCCACTACTCAGAAACGACTGCGTTCAACACGCTGACCATATTCACCGATCATCCCCGCTGCAAGGGGAATACTCCGGACCGGACTACTGGCCGGTCTATTGGTTTCAGGCGCCTCACGAAATGCTCCTCACCGTTCCCGTGAAGGACGCCAGATCGATGGTCCTGAGTCACCTCGCAGCCCACAGTGCAAGCCCGTTCAAGGTCCGACCGCCACGGTCGGCCGCGTCGCACCGCGGCGCTCCAGACTCCCCCTCGAGGAGCGGCGCATCGCGCGACGCTGTCGGCGGTCGGGAGACCGAGTGGTGCCCGCCCCCCCCGCCCCCCCCCCCCC
>JAEXXR010000182.1 GCA_023405705.1 Actinomycetes bacterium | reverse complement strand
CCCCGGAGGAGCGCATGACGCTCGACCTCGCGCAGGCGACCGCCGAGCTGTTCGCGCCGCACGTCGGCGAGACGTTCGCGGTCCGTCCGGCGGGGCAGCCGGAGCTGAGGCTGGAGCTCGAGCTGGTCGACGCGAGACCGCTGCGCGACGCCGGCGCCCATGAGGCGCGGCCGCCGTTCGCCCTCACCTTCAGCGGTCCGCCCGAGCAGCTGCTGACGCAGCAGATCGTGCCGCTGGAGCACGCGACGCTCGGCCGCCTCGAGCTGTTCCTCGTACCGCTCGCGCTCGACGCCGGCGGCGCCCGCTACGAGGCCGTCTTCAGCTGAGCGGGGGAGGGCCTGGCGCCGCGTCACCCGGCCGCGTCAGGCGCGTCGTCCGCGGGCGTGCCGCCGGCCGGCCGCTCCCAGCGCTGGTAGACGCCCTCCTCGGCGACCGGCGCGAAGCCGAGGCGGCCGTAGAGGCGCTGCGCCGGGTTCTCGCGCTCCACGTGGATCGTCGTCGGGACGCCGCGGGCCTCGGCCTCGGCGATCACCGGCGCCAGCAGGCGCGTGCCGATCCCGGCGCCGCGGAAGGCGGGCATCAACGCGACGTCGACGATCCGCAGCTCGCGCTCCCAGCGGCCGAGCAGCAGGCGCCCGGCCGGCTCTCCGTCGACCAGCACCAGCTCGAAGCTCGTGTCGCGGAACTGCGCGTAGTGACGGCTCTGCGCGTCGAACTGGTGGGCGACGAACGCCGCCTTCTGCTCGGGCGTGAAGGCGACTCGCGCCAGCTCCTGCTCGCGCGTGCTGCCGTAGAGGGCGAGCAGGAACGGCCGGTCGGCCGGCTCGATCGGCCGCAGCGAGATCTCCGCCTGCCGCGCGCCGTCGGTCACCAGCGTTGCGGGAAGACGCCTTGGAGCGCGATGCAGAAGTTGACGGCGAGCGACGGCGGGCGGTTCTCGTGCGGCCAGGTCCCGCCGGCCGGCGCGAGCGACTGCGGCGACATCGCGACGCGGCTGGCGTTCGCGTTCGACTGGTAGGCCGCGCCGCCGGCCGAGCGGGCCAGCGCGCGGTCGGCGGCCGGCGCCTGCAGCTCGGCGATCGAGCCGGAGGCCGAGACGGCGTGGTCGTGGCTGGGGATCTCGCTCGTCAGCAGCGTCACCGTCTCGCTGCCGACACGCTGCCCGAGCTGCACGGTCGCGCCGCCGGGCGCGAAGTCGGCGTTGTCGCCGACGGCGGCCGCGCCCTGCAGGTCGGGCAGGCCGAAGGTCGACTTGCCGTCGCCGCCGTAGTTGGTGCCGAGCAGCGAGAAGAGGGCGGTGTTCTGCGAGATCGGCATGATCTGGCCGTCGCATCTCGCCCAGCCCGTCGGCGCGAATGCGAAGCCGAAGAGGCGGATCTCGGCGACGAAGGGATCGGTCATTGCTGGGGGAACTCGCCGTAGAGGGAGATGACGTAGTTGATCGCGAGGCTCGGGCCCATGTTGTCGTGCGGCTGCGAGCCGCCGCTCGGTGCGATCGTGCCCGCCGGCAGCGCCGTGCCGGGCATCTCGCGGACGTACAGCGACGTCGCCGGCGGTCCCGCGAGCACGCGCCCCTCCGGGTTGTTGGCGGTCCCGCCGCCCGTCGAGGCCAGCAGCGGATGGGCGTGCGACGGGATCTGCTGGACCGACAGCGTGACCTGCTCGACGCCCGCCATCTCGCCCTGCTGGTAGTTCTGCGAGATCCCGGGGCCCTGGCCGAAGTGGAGCGGCACGCGGCCGCGCAGGTCCGGCAGCGCGAAGGTCTCCTGGCCGTCGCCGCCGTACGTCGTCCCGATCAGCGTGAAGAGCGGGTCGTTCTCCGCGATCGCGATCAGCTGGCCGTTGCAGAATCTCCAGCCGTTCGGCTCGAAGCTGCCGGCGAAGAGGCGGATCTCACCGATGTAGGGCATCGCTCAGTTCTGGGAGGGGAAGACGCCGGCGAGGGCGATGCACCAGTTGAGGACGAGGAACGGCTGGCGGTTCTCGTGCGCCTGCCCGCCGCCGCGGCTGCCGACCGTCTGCGGATGGAGCGCGACCGCCGGTCCGCCGTCGCGGTAGAGGTTGGCGCCGGCGGCCAGCGTCGCGGGCACGGCCTGGTCCGCCGCGGCGGCGGAGGCGTTCATGACGTGGACGTGCTCAGGCAGCTCGTTCGCCGTGACGGTGTGGAACTCCCTGCCGAGCACCTGGCCCTGGACGACGCCCTCGCCGACGTGGACCGGCGTGCGGCCGCGCAGGTCGGGCAGGGCGAAGGTCGTCTGCCCGTTGCCGCCGTAGGTCGTGCCCAGCAGCGCGAACAGCGCCTGGTTCTGCGCGATCGGCAGCGGCTGGCCGGCGCAGAGCGCCCACCCTCTCGGCGGGAAGTTGAAGCCGAAGAGGCGCAGTTCGCCGAGGAAGGGTTCTGACATGCGGAGGGAGTGGGAGCGGTGGGTTCGGAGGCAGCGGATCGCGGCTGCGGCGCCGGCGCAGCGTAGCGGCTGGGGCGGCCGACGTCGCGGGATCTGCCTCATCCAGCCCGTCGCGCTGCGACATCCGTCCGCGGGGTCTTGCGCAACCGTCCGCGGGCGCCGATATACAAGCGTCGGTGCGCCACCGCTCGGGCGGCGCCTCGACCGGTCGCCGCCTCCCGAACGGAAACACCCTGTGCTCAGCCTTCCCGCCGCCGCGCTCCGCGCGCCGCTCGCCAGCCTCTGCTG